>CAZUFQ010000346.1:0-652 GCA_964618735.1 uncultured Enterobacteriaceae bacterium | reverse complement strand
ACACAGTATAATAATGTGGCGTGACGCCTACGCCTGTAGGCGTCTCCCCGGCTGCCGGTACGCAGGAGAAGGCCTCGTCTGCTCGACGCTGGGCTGCCGTCCACGAAACCATAGCTCACTGGGGGCTACCTAAGCGAATGTCGGGCTCTCTCTAGACTTCGCGCCGATTCCTCATTCTCGTAAAGCAAAAGGGAAGACGACCGGTTTCGCCACCCGCAGGTAATCCTCCACACTCATGATGATTGACTCCGTGAGGGTCCCCGCATTAAACGCAATTTTTGCGTTCTCTACAATCGACGGATCAACGAAGAGGTCAAACGGCAGGATCGGTCGCCCAAAAGGAGGCACACTCCCAGGCGTCAAACCGGTGATTTCATGGAGCTCCACGGGAGCCGCGAAGCGGAGTTTCTTAACGTCGAAGTGCTGTTTGACGGCTACAGCGTTGACCTTGAGGGCTGCACTGAGCACGAACAGATGAAACTCCTCACCGACTTTCATGACAAGAGCTTTCCCGCCAACGCGGAGATCCTCTCCGCGCGCCCGCGCCGATTCCTCAGAGGTCAAGGTGGGAGAATGGTGCAAGGTGCGATAGCTAATCTGATCGTGAGCCAGCAGGGCCACAATGGATTCATACACGGACATCATAAGCGCT
>CAZUFQ010000345.1:0-7236 GCA_964618735.1 uncultured Enterobacteriaceae bacterium | reverse complement strand
CGATAACTCTTATTTCTGTCAAATCCCCCACCCCCTAACGCCTTGATTTTATTACGGTCAGGAAAGAGCCTGTGAGCCCGTGCACAAGCGCCCAGTTTTTGCCCCCGTTAGCACTCCTGCTAGCAGCGACAGCGACGGGTGGGGAAACACGGAGACAGGAAACGTTCGCAGACGTTCCGTGAAACTGTGAAACGCCAGGAGAGCGTGAGACTTGGCTGCTTTTTTCTTTCTCCTTGACAAAGTGGAAGAGAACCGATCTGGGAGTCGCCGGCGGCATACTTCTACGTCGTGCTCTCTTGTTTGTGCACCTCTTGTCTGTCGACCATGGAGTAGCAACAATAAACCTTGTCGTGGCTTTGTGCATGATCGGAGTGCACTGAGGAGGCCAGTGAGTCAATGGGAGAGGAAATCGTAGGAGAAGAGAAACCTTTCTGGGTGATTCTGAGCCCACTAGAGCACTTTATCAGTGGACATGACTCGCTCGCCGAGGCAGAAGCTGAAGCGCAACGTCTCAATGATCAAGCGCACCGGCAAGGACGTCCGCCTCATTACTCCACTAAGCTGCGGCCGCAGAGGGAGGACTAACCTTCTCGTGTATCTATAACCAGTGGTACTAAAGAACGCACTGGAAGAATCAATGATCGATTAAGAAACCAAGCAGAATCTTCAATCTTGTTTCTTAAAAAACTCCCGTGTACATTCAAGCCGTGCTTGCTCACGAATTCCTGCGTGCTTATCAGGAGAGACTGTTGTGAGAAGTCGCCCTATTCTCTCTTCTGCTGCTTGATCAATCTGATCTCTGTCCTCGGCACTAGCAGTTACATAACGACGGAGAATTTCACTCTCTTCGACAGTTCTATCTTTCTCTAATGTGGGAGCTTTTGCGGTTGATACAGCACGACGGTCGAGCTGATCCTCAATCATCGTTTCTGTCACAATAGGTCCACCGTTTCGTTCAAATGCACCTTTGAGCCACGCGTTAGGGTTCTTCACCTCAGGACCAGCTTTCGTCTGCTCAATGAGGGTAAGCAGCGAGCGGCGGAACTCCAGTCGACTCATCGTAGGGTTGAGCTCCCAAATTTGCCGCAACGTTTGCTCCCGTATTTGCCACTCGACAGGAAGAAGCTGGAGAAGTTCGCGTATGTATGTATTATTTAAAAATACATACATACTTGTGCCTATTACATCCCTCCGACCCCTGACGGTCAGGGGTAAGACAGAATCTCTCTTAGGAAGTCCCTTACTCTTTCCTAATGACGTTTCTTGGAACTGTTTCTCGTGATTCAGCCGAAAGCGTACTCCCTGTGTTTTCGCCGTACGAACGATTTCATATCCAAGGACCGCACCCACTTTGCGGAGGACCTCGATAGCACTTTTTACTCCTTCCCGTGTGCTACTTACGCGTGCCGCAATGTCTCGGTAGGAAGAAAGCTCTAAGCGTGCTTCGAGCTCACGAAGAATTTGTAAGACACGCCACTGGAGAGGAGATAGCAGAGTGTCATAGGTCGGGGGTAAGTTCACTTGGCCCCGACCGTCAGAGGGAAGTGCTTTTAGCCGTTTCTTGATAAGGGTCGGGGGTAACCCCTCACCGGGGGTCGGGGGTAACCTCTCACCGTCGGGGGTCAGGGCTTTCTGACGGTCGGGGGTAACCTCCGACCCCTGACCATCAGGGGTAAGTACATCCCTCCGAGGGTCGGGGGTCAGAGGGATGATAATAGACTCAGAGGAAGGTGAGGGATCTTGTTTTTCCTCTGGCTGGGAAGCACCCACGCGCGAGAATACGGCGAAACCACCTTGTAAGGTCGGACGACGAAATTGTTCCTCGTTTTCCGGACGAATGTCTACCGCCCGTAAGCCACGTGCTATGGCATCTCGCTGCTTTTTATTCATCATTCACCCCTTAGCTTGCCGCTGAAAGAGCAGGGGGAACAACTCGCAGCTGTGGACGACGCATCTCTTCAAATATCGCAAGAAGCTCCCGGGTCGCCGAACAATAATCATCGTATCCATGACATCGTGTGTCAAAGATGGCCATCGGCATCCCGCTTGTCACTGCTTTCTCTACATCGGTATTACGTCGAATGTGGGTCCTTAGGACGCTACCTTCGTATTTCTGCTCGACCTCCTGTTTCCAACTTCTTTCAATCCCATTGTTTTGGGAAAACATCGTCAGGAGTATGTACGCCCACGGCTTGGGACATTCTGTTTCTTCAAAGATTTGGCGCGCACAGGCAATTAAATGGGGAAGGCCAGTAACAGAGTGTTTTTCTGCTTGGGTAGGGATCAAGATCCCTTGGCTAGCAGCGAGAGCGTTCGTGGTGAAATCACCAAGGTCCGCAGGACAGTCAAAAACAATGAGATCGTAGGTAGGGATAATATCTTTGAGAGTTCTCCGCATCCACGTCCCACGAGCAAGCACTCCTTTATCGACATAGGCAAGCTGAAAATGGGAGGGAATAAGATCGAGTCCTTCAATCCCGCACGCATTATTTATAATGATCCGGCTTAAATCAGCGTCGCGACACACATGTCCAGCCAGTGTCCGTTCTCGATCAAGATCATGGTAGCCCAACTGCTGGGTCGCATTGGTTTGGTGGTCTATATCAATGAGTAATACCTTGAGAGGGGAACCATCAGGCTTTCCCAACGTGACCGCCATAGCAGCAACATTGACAGCGGTCGTGGTTTTGCCAACGCCCCCTTTGGCGTTGATAACGCTGAACGAAATGCTCCACTGCATACCCTCTCCTCTCTCCACCCCTTGCGCACCGATCATCTTGACTCTGATAAGAAAAGTTCGGTAGGCTACCTCAAACAATTTCCTGTTCTACAAGGAGCGGGTCAAAATCCGAAAAGGGCGGCGGCAACCGTCCTTTTTCTTTTCCACATCTTATACTTACCATTGTAGTCTGGCAATTTGCTAAAGCTCATGATTGCTGTGCTAGCACGTTTTCTTATTCGCTTTTGTCCTCCTTCCCATGTCTTCACTCTGGTAACTGAAGCCTCCTCGGCTTATCTACGACCCCAGGTCTTCCAGCAATGGCGGTATATCTCTACTGTTGTGGAGTACCCGGACAATCTCAATGGCTTGCTCGCTCGGCAGATAGAACACTGAGTAGGGAAAATGAGGAAGGAGCCGCCTCCGTAAGCCGACAAGTTCAGGGCGGAGAGTTGGCCATGAGATGCCCATATTCGGAAAAGAACAAAGCTGCATAAAAGTCACTTCCACTTCATCTAAGAAGCGGTTGCTCAGCGCCGCACCACCCTCTCGGCGTAAATATCGCACCGCCTCAGCGAGATCGCGCCGCGCGGCGGGGCGTCGCACCACGTTTCTTTGCGCCATGAGTAGGAGAAGGCCTCCGGCCAGCGAGTGTTCGCAATTCTTGCCAGTCTTGGTCTGTCATCGGTGTAGCGGGGCCAGAGTTGAGGCCTTCGAGCAGGAGTGCATCGACTTGCGCGATGGCTTCTTGTTGTAGGTCTTTGCGGATGAGTTCACGCACATACTCACTTGCCGTGCCGTATGACTGACGCTCAAGTTTTTTCTCCAGTGCTCCGCGCAGACTCGCGGGCAATGAGACGTTCATAGTGACGACTTTTCGCTTCATATCCCTATCATAGGGATACACCAAAATTTGTCAAATTTTGCTTCTGTCCTAATAAAAAATTGCACTGGTTCCTTCAGCGCGTGCTCCGCGATAGTCACGGAGGGTTGCGCGTAAATGGGCTGTCTCACATGGTGCGAGACCATCGAGAGATTGATGCTCTGTCAGGCTGACCTGCCCTTAGTCAGTTCGGTGGCGGCGTCGCTTGTATCGGTCTCCCGCGAGACCCTCCTCTGGTCCGCTTGATCCAGTCCGCTCTTCTGTCGCCTCTTCGCCCACCACTTCCACGCCAGGCGACCAATGATGGCAGGGTACATGCCCAGCACGGCATAAGGAACAAACAGTGACACGAGTACGGCGAGGATCCAGAAACGCCGCCACCACGTTCGATTCCGCTCCTCGTTCTCGATCTCTACAAAGAACTGCTCGCACTGAGCGCAGAGGTTCACCAGCTCGTAGCGACTAACCTCCCCGCTCCGCGCGCCAATCTCCACGGCAGTCTTGAGCTGACGCCGGTAAAATGGCTCCTGTGGATGCAGCGGACGCTGGCACTGGTGACACCGTAACGCTTCGACCGTGAACACGACTCGCTCCATGGTACGTGCCTCCTCATACACACGATACGAATGTTCCGCTCTCCTCCGCTCGTGGAGCAAAACATTCGCAGCAGCAAGCCATCATAGAACGCCGCTTGATCGAGGGACCCGTAGCGGCGAGAGACAGAAGGTGCCAGTTCCTCTCACTTCCACATCTCGCTGGCATTTTCATCCCATACGCCGTCAACCCGCGATTCGTCAAACGTGACGCCCCCCGCTTCGGCGTCGTGCCAGAAGGACTTGTCGATGTACTCGTCACGATCTCCGCCTAAGAGCGTGATCTCGAGCGGGTCACACGGCTCTGCACCGAATTCACGCGCTCCTCGTCTCATCCCTGGTCCTCTGCTGCTGTTTATGTCTTGTCTTGCCCTGGTATCATACCGGCGCGCCTGTTGCTCTCTGGGCGAGTCTCCATGCAGGTAGCGTCCTACGGTCAGAGCGTGCTGGCCGAACTGACGGAGATGTTTCACGACCGTTTTCACTGGTCCCTCCCCATGCCGTCGCGCTGTTTTTGCAGGTTCTGTGCTGCCCTGCCGAGGGTCGGCACGGCGGCGTTCCGCACCTCACGCGAAACGGCATTCATACCTGTTCCTAGGCCCCTGATGGCACCGCCAATGCCACCGCCGTTATTGCGGGCGCTCTGGCGGGCAATACCAGCTGCAGCCGTCGCACCTGTTCCAAGCGCCATAGGGGCCGCTACCGACTGCAACGCCACTTTCGACGCGATCATGGTTGACCCGATCGCTTCTTGAATGCCGAAACCTACAGCACCTGAGACCATACTGGCAGCCAGTGAGGGGATGTTCCAGGCCAGGAGGCCGTACAGCAGCGTGCTGCCGGCAATGGCTAAGGGCGTTTCCACCACACCCATCAGGTCAGCATTATGCACGAGAGCGATCCACTGGTCAGTCAGATTTGCTCCTGCACCTACGATTAAGGAAATGACGAAAAGTTTGATCCCCACTCCAATCACATAGGAGAGGTAGCGCTCGGAAATCTGGGCCGTCCCCCGAAAAGCGCCGAAGCCTAAGAGGAAGACGCCGCCACCGGTGACGATATACGCCTCCACAAGGGCGAGGGCCATTTGGATGGAGATGAAGCAGAAGGAGAAGAAGACCACCACGGCGGCAAACAGACTGGCCGCAATCGCCGGCGCTTTCCAGAAGAAGACCAGATTGGACAGGGTGGCCAGTAAAGAGCCGGTCAGCCCAAGCCCCTCGATGAAGATTTCGGCGGGGTTGAGGCCGCGGATACCAGAAGCTTTGCGTCCTGCCTGTACGAAGCTACTGATCACGGCGGGGATCCAGGTTTGCGCATTGAGGAGTACGGCATACATGAACCCAATCCACAGAATTTTACGGAATAACCCCATAGCTACATAATCGTGGGATTGCTGCGCCACCATCCACTGGATCGCCCCTAAGCCGAGCTCAATGGTGGCCAGCATGAGGAACAGCTGGTTGGCATAGTCGAAGAGGGTAGCGTACCAGGTGCCGGCGACGGCCGCGAACTGCTGGTACACGGGACTAAAGGCATCAACGGGTGGCATGGTATTCTCCTTGTTACTCTAAAGTGATTTCCGTGACGCCGCCTGCTCCGGTATAGGGCTGCGGATCAAAGGCGGCGGCGTTAAAGAATGTGTCCTGCACCTTCTGGGTCCAGGCGTCGAGGTTGAGATCGTGCTCGTTCTTGAGCACGACCGCATCGGTAAGCGCTCCGAGCATCTTGCGTTGCCGGCGTGCTTCGTAGAGCTGTAAGTCCAGCCCATAGGCGTGCAATTGGGCCAGGTCTTTGTTACCTGCGGCAACCTCCGCTTTTCGCCTGAGGTCGTTCATCACGATGCTGACCTGAGCGTCATCGGCAGGGCTGAGTTCCTCGTGGACCGTGTTTAGCATCCCGCGTTGCGCATTGAGCGCCGTCTGCGCCAAGTTGCCGTAGTTCTGGTCCCAACCACGCCATTTCGTCGCGTCGGTGTAGCCGCGGTAGACATCAAACTGATACGCATCAATCCCTGGCACATTGTAGTGCATAGGCATGCCGCCTTGCACGGTATCCATCACTTCCCGGATCACATTGGCATAGAGCGGGTAGGTGTAGCGCGCCCCCAGCACGGCCATGAGATTTTGAAGCAGCATGGCCACCTCGCTATTGCTGTTCTGGACCTGCAGCGTCATCTGTTTGACCTGCTCGAGCATCTGCGCTGCCGTGATCTCATTCTTGGCGTAGTTGGTGGGGTCAAACACCGTATCCCCTTCGCCAAAGAGCGCATAGGAGGGGCTAGTGGAGAGCCACAGCAGCACGATTGTTGTTGCTCTCAGCAAACGGCGAGTCCTCATATTCTTCCTCCTTTCCGTGACGGCGGGTGTACTCTTTCTCCCACCACGTGGCTTCCGCTGTACAGCCGCGGCGTCGGAGCCAGACAGCCGGCCAGTGGTCTCCGTGGATCTGCACCAGCTCTTGGATACGGCGGATCTCCTCCCGGCCTGTGGCGCCGACAAAGCTCAGCGCCGCCCGGCCCAGATGCATGTCGAACAACCGTCGCCCTAAGGGCGAATGGTAGAGATAGTGCTTCTTGGGGGTGGCGTAGCGCAGTAATTGGATCTCTTTCTCATTGAGGCCCATGTCCAGGTACAGGGCTTTACTCTGGGTGGTCTCTGCTTCGGCGTTCGGGAGAAAGATCTTGGTCTGGCAGGACTCCACGATGATGTTGCGCTGCGGGCAGCGCTCCACATCGGTGAGGCTCTGGGAGGTGAAGACCACCGCGGCATTCTTTTTCCGCAACGTGCGCAGCCAGGCTTCCAGCTGCTCCCCGAAGCGCGCCCGGCCCAGCATGAGCCAGGCTTCGTCGATGAGGAGCAGGGTGGGGCGGCCGTCCAAGCGTTGCTCCAGCCGGTGGAAGAGATAGAGCAGCACGGGAAGGAGATCGGGATCGCCCCGGTTGAGCAGATGTTCCATCTCAAAGACCATGAAGTCGCCGGAACGGAGGCTATCCGGGGAAACGTCCAGTAAGGCCCCGGACCCGCACCCCCGGGGATACA
>CAZUFQ010000344.1:0-7241 GCA_964618735.1 uncultured Enterobacteriaceae bacterium | reverse complement strand
CGAGCGTGCCGATATCGCGCCAGTATTTACTCGTCTGGCTATTGCGATCGCGAAAAGGAAACGCATACACATTTTTGCCTGTCTCAATCATCCGCGGGATAATGTCTTTCCCGAAATCATGATGGCTCTCACGTTTCGCATCGTGAATGACTTCTCGCACCAAGCGTTCTGTGCTGAACACATAAATACCCATCGACGCGAGAGAAAGATCGGGGTTGTGCGGCAGCGGATCAGGCTCGCTTGGCTTTTCACGAAAATTCTGGATACGCCAGTCGGCGTCGACTCCCAGCACGCCAAACCGGCTCGCCTCTGCGCGCGTTACTTCCGTGCAGGCAATGGTCAAATCAGCGTCCTTCTCGATATGCACAGCAAGCATCTCGCTGTAGTCCATTTTATAGATATGATCGCCGCCAAGAATGACGACGTACTGTGGACGCTCCCGCTCAAGTAAATAGACATTCTGAAAGACGGCGTCCGCAGTCCCTTCGTACCAGCGGTCCGCAGTGCGCTGTTGCGGCGGGACGAGTTCAATATATTCTCCCATCTCACTGGGTAAGTGGCTCCAGGCGAATTTCAGATGGCGTGCTAAGAAGTCGGATTTATATTCGGTTAACACATGGATCCGGCGTAAATTCGAGTTGAGACAATTTGACAATGTAAAGTCAAGGATGCGATAAATCCCGCCGAACGGCACTGCCGGCTTCGCGCGATCGCGCGTCAACGGGTAGAGTCGTTCTCCCTGGCCTCCGGCCAGGACGAGAGCGACGGTGCGTTGCAGGGCGCGGTTGAGATCAGAGAGGAATCGGGTGTTCATAGTGAAAGAGAGGTTGCTGCTGCCTCGCACCCAGGCAGAGCCTGGAGATAAGAAATTGACGCTCTTTAGAGGACGAGTTCAGATTCAGCCCCACGTCTAGCGATGGCTTCTTTGATCCGCAATTTTAATTCCGAGAGATCGCTGCTTTTCACTACATACGCATCCGCCGTCCAGCTCATGAAGCTGTCTTTGTAACTCGAAAAGGCGGAGTTGATGATGATCGGCAAGGCGGGTCGGATCGCAAGGATTTTCCCGAGCGCGTCGAGGCCATCCATGACCGGCATATTGATGTCCATAACGAGACAATCCGGTTGTTGGGTCTTTACCGTGTTGAGACCCTCGCGGCCATTCGCGGCGCGCAGTACCTGATAGCCTTCGTCGCTCAGCTCTTGTTCATACAAGAGTCCCTGACGAGGATCATCCTCGACAACTAATACGGTTTTCATACCACTCCCCTTTCTAAAAACGTGTCTGCTGCTTGAGCAGGAAAGACAAACGTAAACGTCGTTCCTTTTCCTTCTACCGTGTCAACAGTAAGATTCCCGCCATGCTCGGTCACAATCTGATGCGTAATCGCCAGCCCAAGTCCCGTGCCCTGCAACCGATGAGACACAAACGGCGTAAAAATCGTCGGCAGTATGTGACGCGGAATGCCAACGCCAGTATCGGACACGGAGACCAGCACTTGCTGGCCAAGGCCCCTAGTTGTGAGAGTGACGACTCCACCTTCGGGCATGGCCTGCACGGCGTTGCGCATAACGTTGAGAAACGCGCGCAGCAGCGAGCGAGAATCGACCGGCGTCAGCGGCAACCGTGCGTCATAATTTTTGCGCAGCTTAATAGGATGGACATTCTGCGCCTCACCGACAGTTAACAGCCAAGCTTGCTCAAGAAGATCGTGCAGATTTTCTGGCCGAAAAACGAGCGCCGGCGGATGCGCCAGCTCAAGCATCCCTGTTAACAACGCCTCAAGCCGCTGCACTTCCTCAGTAATAATTTGCGCATTGCGCCGTACGCGACTCACATCGTCCGGAGCGCGGAGCAGCGAGCGCGCAAAACCGCCGATGGTCACCAGCGGATTACGAATTTCGTGGCTCACTCGCGCCGCCATTTCGCCCACCGTCGCCATCTTTTCGACTCGCACCAGTTCCTGCTGCGCGCGTTTGAGCTCGCTGTAGGCATGAGCATTCGCAAGAGCGAGACCAGCCAAATGCGCAAGCGTCGCCAGCAATTGCACGTCTTCGGGCGAGATTGTGCGGCCGTTATAGACATTGTCCGCCACCACCACGCCAATCACCCCTTCTTTGGCGATCAACGGCGCGACAGCAAACTCGCCAGGCGCTAGCAGGTCAAAAAAAGGGGAATAACTCAGTAAAGCGGCTGGCAACCGGGTGTCTCGTAGCGCCTGTTGGGTGCGCACCGCCTCTGACACCGCGGGCCAGACGGAACTATCTATTGGAAATCGCAACGCACGGATGCTCTGCTGCAAAGGCGATAGTTCGCGGCGCGAGAATCTTTCATACTCGGCTATCAGATCTTCGAGCGACATGTCGCGGTCGTTGTGCCGGCCCCAAATCTGCTTGGTTTCTGCCGAACTCGTTGGCCCCATGGCGGTCGCCCCATAGAGTTCACGCCGTTCAGCATCGCAGAGAAAAAGCAGCGCGCGATTAAAGCCCAAGGCTGGACCTGCAGTCACACAGGTAAGCACCGTATAGAGCACTTGATCGACATTAAGCGCTCCCTGGAGAAGGAAGCGACTCATTTGATGAAGAAGTCGTAATTGACCGGCCTCGCGCACCATATCTTGCAATCCTTTGCTTGTTCGGATGCTGCGGGAACGAGGATGGTTTCAGAAACTAGTCACAAGTTAGTTCATGACAAGTCACGCACCAGGCAACACAAGGTTTAGGACTCATTCTAAACTAGCTTGAAACTGGTTTTCAACTTGCCCAAAACTTGTCCTCAACTGGTTTTCAACTTATCCTAGCCTGCGACGTTCGGTCCGGGCTGAGCCAGTACTTTGGCAATAGAACGGACATCGAGCCACCACTGCTCTTTCGGTCGTTGGTGTGTAACGTCCATCATCCGAGGAAGGTCTTCGAGATTGTGGAACGCCAGCTGGCCGGCGTGGAAACCCACAAACTCCCAGGCGGGGGTTTGCTGCTCAGCCTGAGCAATTAAACGCTCAATACACGCCGCTGCAAAACGCATGGCGAGAATGCGATCGAAGGGAGTCGGGTTTCCACCTTGTTGCAAATGGCCGAGAATCGCTTGTCGTACGGCAAAAAGGTCCCCTCCAGCCCCGGCGAACAACGTCGCCATAAAGTTCGTCGTATACAAGGGATGCGCAAGTTCATTGCGGATCATCACACTGAGACGTTTACCCTGTTGAAACCCACGAGTGAGCGTGTCCAGGTCACTTTGCAGATCAGCGAGGGTGACGCCTTCTTCAGGTAAATAGACGCGCTCAGCGCCGGTCGCCAGTCCGCTCATCTGCGCCAAATACCCACACTGGTTCCCCATCACTTCCACTACAAAACAGCGCCGCGATGCTACGGCAGATTGCTTAATCTTATCCACGGCGTCAACAATACAATTGAGAGCAGTGTCAGCGCCGACGCTCAGATCGGAACCGGGTGAGTCATTATCAATAGTCGCAGGCAAGCAAATCAGCGGAATGTTAAAAGCCGGGAAATTTTCGCGCGCTCGCCACAGTCGATGCATCGCCTCGTATCCTGACCAGCCGCCAATCATCAGCAGTCCTTCGATCTGCTGTTCTTCCAGAGTACGAGCAATGGCGTAGAGATCTTTCCCAGCAAGCTCCTTGCGATTCGTGCCGAGTTCAGCGCCTCCCATCGGAGCCCACCCATTGACGCTCATCCAGTCCATCGCCACGAGGTCTCCAGAAATCAGCCCGTGGAAGCCGTTCTTGACGCCAAACATGAGGTGACCCAGATCAACGCCAAGCCGCACGGCTGCTCGCACCGCCGTGTTCATGCCGGGGGCCGGGGCGCCGGAGTGCATCACCGCTAATCGCCAGCGGCGCTGACTTGCCGCTGGCGGATGCGGTAAGGCCCGCACCAGCGTCCGAATAGTGCGGAATGCCGTTTGGAAGTTATTGCCACGGAGACTTAGCGCTGTCGCAAAATCTCGCTCCTCCATCGCCTTGGCAATGCGGTGCGTCTGCTCAACACAGGCTTGCAACGGGGAACAGACCACCCGGTTTCCCCGAATGCCGATCAAGCAAGGCTCCTGCTCCTTACCCGAGGCGGCCGAGAACACTTGGTCGACAGCAGCGGCGCCTAACAACGTACTCAAATTGCGATCGAAAGCGCTCGGCGCGCCGCCGCGTTGCACATGCCCTAAAATCGTGACGCGCACGTCTTCCCCGAGCCGTTCAGCAAGCACCTGTCTCACATAGGCGCTTTCGATCGGCTTCCCGTTCCGATCTCGAGCGCCCTCAGCTACGATCACAATACTGTCGCGACGCCCAGCAGATCTGCCAGCTTTGAGCACTTCGCACATCCGCTCTTCCCAATTTTCGACGTCAGGGGGACTCTCAGGAATCAACACCCAATCTGCTCCGCTCGCGAGAGCGCCCATCAACGCTAAATAGCCGCAGTGTCGACCCATCACTTCGACCACGAACGCGCGCTGGTGGCTCGCCGCCGTGCTACTAATGGCGTCGACAGCCTCAGTGATACGATGTAAAGCCGAATCGGCGCCGATCGTCATATCCGTGCCAAGCATGTCATTATCAATCGAGCCGACCAGCCCGACGACAGTGAGATGGGGATGTCGATCGGCTTGCTCCCGGGTCACTACTCCTTGCGAGACCAGTTCAGACAAGAGCCCAGCCCATTCCTGGTGCAGGAGCGCAGCGCCGCATAAACTGCCGTCGCCGCCAATGACAATCAAATTATCAACGCCATTCTGCAACAAATTGTGAGCAGCTTGGAGACGCCCAGGACGACTCCGAAATGCATCACATCGAGCCGTACCAATAATCGTACCGCCTTTATGCAGGATGCCGCCAACTTCATCCCACACCATGCGGCGGATGCGTGCTCCGCCATCGACCATTCCCTGATAGCCTTCAAGAACCGCATACACCTCGGCGCCGCGCGCCATGGCAATCCGCGCAACCGCTCGCACTGCCGCGTTCATTCCCTGCGCATCACCACCGCTGGTGAGCACCCCAATGCGTTTAGTCTGTTCCAGCGACATCATCAGTCCTTATCATAATTTGGTGCAAACGAATCGAATTGGTTTGGCCAATCACTTCCGCAATAGGCGCGCCAAAGACCAACACCACCCGGTCTCCATCGCGGACAAAGCCGCGGGCCAGGAGTTCTTGCTCGCCGCGTCGCACCAAGATCTCGGTTCGCTTCACCGGATCCATCAGACGTGGAATCACTCCCCAAAACAATGCCAGCTGGCGACGGACCCGTTCATCTGGACTAAACGCGATCACGGGAACAATCGGCCGAAAACGGGACAACAACCGTGCGGTGAGTCCTGACATAGTAAAAGCGGCGATCACAACTGATCCAGTCTCCCTGGCCGCGCGACAAGCAATCCCACACGTCACTTCCGGAAAACCGGCTGGAATCGACAACGGGTCACTGGGCGAGGTGGGGCGCTCTTTCGCTTTCTGCTCTTCAGCCGTCCGGACAATCCGGTCCATCATAGTCAGTGCTTCAATCGGATAGGCGCCGCTCGCAGTCTCACCGGACAGCATCACAGCGTCAGCGTCATCAAAAATCGCGTTCGCCACATCTGACGCCTCGGCCCGAGTCGGGCGTGGATGTTCAATCATCGAGTTGAGCATCTGGGTGGCAATGATAACGGGCAAGCCGCGTCGATTACACTGGCGAATGATTTCTTTCTGCACGACCGGCACCCGTTCTGGCTCCAACTCCACGCCAAGATCGCCGCGCGCTACCATCACCGCATCCGCCAGCGTCAGAATCGCGTCCAAATTCGTCAAGGCTTCTGGCTTTTCAATCTTCGCAATCAAGGGCGCGGAACGTCCAGTTTGCTGCATGATCTGATGAGCGAGGGTAATATCTTCAGCGCGACGGACAAAAGACAGCGCAATATAATCAACGTCATTGGCCAGGGCGAACTTGAGATCAATTTGGTCCTTCTCCGTCAGCGCCGCGGTACGTAACGCCACCCCTGGAAGATTGATTCCTTTATGCTCTCCGAGTCGACCACCGACAACTACTTCAGTCTCTACCGTGCTCGTTTTATCGGTGTTCACTACGCGTAGTTCCAGCAAGCCATCATCAAGTAAAATACGATCGCCGGGGTTCACATCGTGAGGCAAATAAGGATACGTCACGGATATCGCATCTGAAGAGCCAGCAATCGCCTCGGTCGTTAGCACAAACTGTTGCCCTGCCCGTAGCTCTACTGGATGACCATCTCTAGTCTCGCCGGTGCGAATCTTCGGACCTTGGAGGTCCGCAATGATGGCTACCGGTTTTCTGAGACGGGTGCTCGTTGCGCGTAGCCATGCAATCGTCTGCGCATGATCTTCATGGGAGCCGTGGGAAAAATTGAGCCGTGCAGCATCCATCCCTTGGACAATGAGTTGCTCAATTGCCTCTGGGGAATGGACGGCAGGTCCGATCGTACAAATAATTTTTGCGCGTCGCATCTTCTTTTATGTTACTCCCCCTGCCGGGAACAGAACAACAGTAAGAAAACGGAGGCGACTAGAGGCGACTCAAGGGTGAAAAATTGAAGACTCCGGTTCGGCGCAGATTGTCTGACCCCCTCGAAAGCACCGACCGTAGGTTTCCGGCGCCGCCTGTGGCGCGGTCAAGAGACCGGCCACAGCCAAAGGACACGCGTCACATTTTTCTCAGAGATTTGTCTTATAATCCTGCTCAACAAACTGGTCGAACTGCCGCACTGCCGCCTCATCTCCGCCCATCTTGGAGACCAGCAGTTTGCCGAAGGAAATCCGGTATTCCGGCAACCAAGAGTCCGGCTTCCAGAGCTGCGCCCGCAGAAAAGCCTTCGCACAGTGAAAGAAACATTCCCGCACGGACACGCGGATAGCGATCGAGGCCGGTTTCCCGCGCGCCGAGAGCCGCTCCAGAATGACAGGGTCGAGCGTGAGTTCCGCCGCGCCGTTGACGCGGAGCGTTTCTCCCGTGCCAGGGATCAGGAACAAGACCCCCACCTGAGGATTCTCAAGAATGTTCTGTAATCCGAAGACGAGTTTGTTGCCTTTCCGATCCGGAATGAGCAGGGTCGTCTCGTTCTCGATGACGGCAAATCCAGGACCATCTCCCTTGGGAGAGACATCTTGATTCCCTGCCGCATCAGCCGTCGACAACAACAGAAAAGGCGAGCGTTGAATGAACTCAGCCGCGGCAGGTTCTATAGTCTTCCACAGCTTATATTGCACGAG
>CAZUFQ010000343.1:0-7246 GCA_964618735.1 uncultured Enterobacteriaceae bacterium | reverse complement strand
GGAGCCGCCGTTTAATTGTTGTTACTCTCTTCTGTACGATCTCATCTTCAAAAGCAAAAATGTCAGCGAGCCGCCCATCATACCGCTCCAACCAGAGGTGGTAGCCAGTGGTGGTGTCAATCAACTGCGCCGTGACCCCGCACTCGATCCTCCTCCCGACGCACACGGCCTTCCAATACGTACCGCACCCCGAGTTCTTTACTGATCTCTTGCACCTTCGTTGCCTTACTCTTGTAAGTGAAGGCTGAGTTGCGAGCGATGACAAACAAGCTGGAGATGCGGGAGAGGTCAGAGGTGAGGTCCTCAGTGATGCCGTCGCTGAAATACTCCTTCTTGGGATCTTCGCTTATGTTGACAAAAGGTAGTACGACGATCGAGGGTTTGTCAGGCAAGGGCACCGCTGGGGGAGATTGCGCCTCTTCAGTAGCGAGTCGGGAGTGCTGAGCATCAAGGGGCGGATGAGCAAGATACCGGACAGTAGCCAGAGCGCCCGCAACGACCACGAGTCCGGCCAGCACCAGGACTCCCATCCGTTTCCGGGAAGTCCCCGGCGACGAGCTCATAGTGCCTGGAGTTGCTATCTGCTCGGGCGGCGTGTGGCGTCGCGCAGCTTGCTCGGCCAGGGCGGCTGCGGCGTCATCCATGACCACCCGGTAGACGCGCACGGGTTTGGCGATATTCTTGACCGTCTGCTCCCCTTGCGCGTCGTACGTGAGCGCCAGTTTATTCTCGACGTGATCGTACACCGTGCCCGAGATACAGATGCCGCCAGGGACCGCTAAACTTTCTAGCCGCGCGGCGATGTTGACGCCGTCGCCATACAGGCGTTCACCCTCAACAATGACATCGCCCAGATTGATGCCAATGCGAAAGCGCATCTGCCGGTGTTCCGGCAACTCGGCGTTTTTCTCTTTGAGTCTAAATTGGATCTCTATCGCACAGCGCACAGCATCCACTACACTGGCGAACTCCGCCAAGAGATTATCACCTGGTGAATCCACGACCCGGCCACGATACTGCCGGATCAGGGAGGAGATCAGGGCGCGATACGCCGTCAGCGTGTGGATGGTGGCCTCTTCATCGTCGCCCATGAGGCGACTATAGCCCGCCACATCCGTGCTGAAGATCGCCGCTAGTTTGCGTTCCATGCCGACGGCAGGCGTCTGGTCCGGCATTGCTCCCCCTCACTATGAGCTTGAACCGATAGAGAAGCATACAAGGGGCAAAAAAGAAAGAGTTTCGTGGGCGCAGCGGCTCCAGATTTTGCTACACATGCACAAGATAACAGAAGCCGCCATCGATATACGTATTGTTATTAGTGAGAAGAAAAACTGTCGTTGAATTTGTCATTATTCATGTGTGAAAAGCGAGACGGCAGAGATGAGAAATTCTCTTGCTATTTCGCTTTTCTTAATATCTCGCACCAAGTATAACCTGCCACTTCTAGATCATCAGGTTGTGAGGAACGACGAGAGCAAAGCCGGTAGTCCTATAGCGCTGTCTGGTGTCCAAATAGTGACTATAACCGCTACGAATTGATGTCACTCACCCTTTATTGCCCTTCTCTCGAAAGAGCTGAAAATCCCTTTTATTGCGCCTATTTATGTCAGATATTGTCACTCAATACTAATGGGCACTACAACCCCTGAAAGGCACTCTCACGTCGGTAACACGGGTTCGATTCCCGTTGGGACCAGTCTGTTTTTTTCAATTCTGATTGGGTACGAAGAACCCCGTTAAAGAATTGAGAGACAACGCCGTTCTTTACTATTGAACACGGACAGAGAAGCGACACCGCCTCCATCCCTACCCCTACTGTCGCTTTCTCTGTCCGCTGCTCAGCCTCCTGTTCCCTCCCCCTTTTTCCTTAAAGTTTGCACTGTGGTACAAAAAAAAGGACTTTCCACGGGGAGGATTCTATGGCAAATACCAAAAAAGGCGTCACGCTCACCCGTCACCTACTCATGCAGCAGCAGGCTTCTCCTGGAGCCACGGGAGAGTTTTCTCTCCTGATGTCGCAGGTTGCAGTGGCGGTCAAAACCATCGCTCACGATCTCACCCGCGCCGGCATTGTCGATGTCTTAGGGGCGACAGGCGACATCAATGTGCAAGGGGAGATGACCCAAAAGCTGGATCGTATCTCCAATGATGCGTTTCTCGAAGCGTTCGAGTACGGTCAGCTCGTCTCTGAACTTGTCTCTGAAGAACTCGAACAACCGGCGCCGATCGTCGGCAATGCCGAACGCGGCAAGTATGTGATCTTTGTTGACCCTCTCGATGGGTCGTCCAACATTGATGTCAATGTCACTATCGGGTCTATTTTCTCAATTTATCGTCGCCCCCCGCGAACAAATGGCAACCATGTAGACGCACTGCGGTTTCCCGGCAGCCAACAGGTTGCAGCAGGCTACGCCCTCTACGGACCGAGCACCCTTTTGATTTACACTACAGGCAACGGTGTCAATTGCTTTACTTTAGATCCACGTATCCACGAATTCATGTGCATGTATGAGAACATGCGGATTCCTCGGCGCGGCAACATCTATAGCATCAACGAAGGGCGACGCAACGACTGGTATCCCTCCACTCGCGCCTACATTGATTATCTGCAGCAAAGCGACAAAGCGACCGGCCGACCCTACTCCGCCAGATATGTGGGGTCACTCGTAGCCGACTTTCACCGCACGCTCATCAAAGGCGGCATCTTCCTCTATCCCGCAGACCCTAAGAACAAAAACGGGAAACTTCGCCTCATGTACGAAGCCGCCCCTATGGCTATGATTGTCGAGCAGGCAGGAGGCAAGGCAAGCAATGGCACGCAGCGGATTCTTGATATCGTCCCTGACGCCTTGCACCAGCGCGTGCCATTATTGATTGGCAGCGCCGAAGACGTCGCGCTAGCAGAGTCGTTCTACAAATAACCGGGACGACGACTGCGCACAGAGGAGACGTCGTTAACTGGTTATCTCTGAAGCGCCGCGAGCAGTTTTCGTGGTAGCCCGCCAAATGCGCCATTGGACATGATCAACACGACGTCTCCAACGAGGCACTGTTCAGTTAGGAAACCACAAATCTCCTCTGTGCCCTGCCCGGCATATGCTTCCTTCCCAACCGCTTGCAAATCTGCTGTCAACTCGGCAGGTGAAAACAAGTCTTCAACGGCAAGCGGATCTTGCGGCTTGATAAAGACCGGACCAATCACAGCACGATCAGCGAGCGCCAGCGCGTCCGTCAAAGGTTTCTGGAAGATGCGACGGCGACACGTGTTCGAACGCGGTTCAAACACCGCCCATAAGCGGCGGCCAGGATAACGCAGTCGTACGGCTTCAATGGTGAGGGAGACCGCCGTGGGATGGTGCGCAAAGTCATCAATAATGGTGACCCCCCTCGCCTCTCCCACAATTTCTTGACGGCGCTCGACGCCAAGAAACGTAGCGAGCCCCGGAGCAATTTCCGCTGGCGATAATCCAATAATTAAGCACAGCGCCGACACGCCGAGCGCGTTGCGCACGTTCATACGCCCCATCAAGGGGGTTGAGAAACGGGCAAGCTCTTTGCGATTAAGAACAACGGTAAAGGAAAAGGACGCGCCGTCGTCAATAGCATCGCGCACTTGCCAGTGGGACTGCTCCGAGAACCCAAACGTCACAAAAGGTTTTCCTGACGTCTGAGCGACATCGAGAGCCGCAGGAAAATCATGACACACCAAAATCGGCGCGCCGGTTGGAACAATCTCCAAAAGACGCTGAAAAGAACTCTTTACATGATCAAGATCTTGATAAATATCAGCGTGATCAAACTCAATCGCATTCAGCAACACTGCTTGAGGTCGATAGTGTAAAAACTTCGGTCCTTTGTCAAAAAACGCGGTGTCATACTCGTCGCCTTCAATCGCAAAGAACTCCCCGGCCCCGAGCTGATAACCACGACCGAAGTTTTTACTCAGCCCACCCACAAAAAGCCCGGGCCGTCGCCCCGCTTTTTCCAGCACCCATGCGAGCATCGCGGTTGACGTAGTTTTTCCATGCGTGCCAGCCACAACAAGGGAACGTTTCCGTTCAAGGAAAAACTGCCCGAGCGCTTGGGGAAACGATACGTACGGGATGCTCGACGCGAGCAAAGCCGCGACTTCAGGATTCGTTCGAGAGACAGCGTTGCCAACAATCACCAAATCTGGCGCCGGAGAAAGATTCTCCCCACGATACCCTTGCATCACAGCAATGCCAGCCTGAGCAAGGAAGTCGCTCATCGGCGGATAAACGCTTTGATCAGAGCCCGTCACCCGATAGCCGCGTTCCTTCAGCATGGCGGCCAGCGCAGCCATGCCAACTCCAGCGACAGCGATGAGGTGGATGTGGGAAGGGGGATGGGGAACAGGGAACGGGGAACGGGAATCATCAACATTGTTCATAAACAGCTCGCTACTTTTCACGTCATCCTCAGTCCTTTTCCTACTGACTACTGAATGCTGACTCCTGACTCCTTGTCCTCAATCACCGCCTGCATCATCGCATTATGAAGCGCGGGACGAAACGATTTGATTTTATTATTATCACGTCTTGGGTGAACCCGATTGCTCAGGACGATGACATGCACCTGCCGTTCGAGGTCAATCCACACCGAGGTCCCAGTGAAACCCAAATGTCCTATTGAGCAACGAGAGAACAGTTCACCAGCGCTGGAATGTTGGGCGGACGGCGTGTCCCAACCTAACGCCCAGGTTGAGCCTTGTGTCCGGCCATCTCGCGTCCAAAACTCTCGCATTATACCAGCGGGAACAAACGTCTGGGTCCCAAGATAACATGCTACACAGCAACACACCACGCGGTTCAACGCGTCAACAGTCGAAAACATGCCGGCATGGCCAGCCACACCGCCCATCGCATACGCGTTGTCATCGTGAACTTCAGCACAGAGCACTCGGCCTCGCCACGGACAACATTCGGTTGGAGCGAAGCGCTCTTTTTGCAGCGTAACCCCGCCTTGTTGTTCCTCTAGGTTAATAAAGAAAGTGTCGCGTAAGCCTAAGGGATTGAAAATCTTCTTTTGACAATATCGATCAAACTCTAGGCCGCTTACTGCTTCAATCAGCGCGCCCAGCACCATGAACCCCAAGTCACTGTAGACAGCCCGCTGCCCGGGGGGGGCTTCAAGTCTCTCTCGTAAAAGCTGTGAGTAAATATACTCCCGAGCCCCCCGACCGCGCAGGGAATTGCCAGGCTCTGCATTGATTTTTTGTAACGCGGCCTCTTTGTAATAGCGATGCCACGCCGCCAACCCCGAGGAGTGAGACAAAAGCTGACGAAGGGTAATTTCTTGTTTTCCATGATCGCCAAAGCCAGCCAAGAAACGGGCAACGCGATCGTCGAGCTGAAGCTGTTGTTCCTTGACCAACAGCATGAGCGCCACCGTCGTCGCCAAGGGTTTCGTCAATGACGCAATATCGTAAATTGTTTCTGCGGACAGAGGCGTGCGTTTGGGTTCCAGGCTGCGCCAACCAACAGCGCGCCGATACAGAACTTTCTCGACCTGGCCTACCAATACTACGGCCCCAGGAAATACTCCCTGCTCTACCCCCGCGCTTAGCACTTTATCCACAGCAGAAAAGTCCATCATGTCTCGCTTACTCTACGGCGGATTCAAGAAATGTTAATGAGCGATGTGCGGCGTCCAATCGGACGCGAACGCCGAGCGGCAGCGTAAAATTCTCTCCTCCGTGCCCAGCCGGTAAACCAAAACCAATCGGATATGCATACTCCGCAAAGATGTCTTCGATCACCGACAACAGTGTGGCAGGATCGTCGGAGTTTTCAAAACATCCAGGCATTTCTCCGAAAATTACTCCGGCGACATTGTCAAGCTTCCCAGCCTGCTTGAGCTGCGTCAGCATGCGATCGATGCGGTAGGGACGTTCTCCCACGTCTTCGATGAATAGCACTGAGTCCCGGGTATCCACGGCAAATGGCGTCCCCAGCATTGATACGAGAATCGAGAGACACCCCCCGATCAATCTTCCCTCGCCTTGACCTCGGCGAAGCCCATGAGAGAACGAAAGCGAGGGCTCTCCCATCCCAGTCTCGAACAGCGTGAGGAGATGGGCAAGGGCTTGAGGAGACAAGCCGGCGGCAACCTGTCCAGCCACGAGTGGACCATGGAAGCAAACCATCTCAGCCTGTTGGACAAAAGTATTGAGCAAAAATGTTACGTCGCTGAAGCCCAGGAAAATCTTCGGCGAGCGTGTGAGTTCTTGAAGATCAAGCAACGGGAGAAGCCGACCCGACCCGTAGCCGGCCCGCGTACAAAAGATGGCGCGCACGGTTGGATCGCTAAACATCGCCCGCAATTCCGCAGCGCGATCGCTATCCGTTCCTGCCAAGAAATGATGCCGATCAAGCGCATGCGCCCCAACGCGCACAGCAAAACCTAATTGTGTTAGGGTCTCATAACCTTGTTGTACCGCCTCGGCTTGCACAGCAGCGGCTGGAGAAATCACGCCGATCAGATCACCACGGCGTAAGCGAGGAGGTTTGCGAAGAGACATGACCAGTAAGATTATAGGAAACTGATCAGCTCTTCGACGGGGCTTGTAGTCAACGTAGGGCAAAGCATTCACATCGCCCCTCGCCTACCGGTGTGTTTTTACCCGAAGAATGCCTTGCCCCTACAGGTCCAATTCCGTCTCATGTCCAGACTGAGCACGAGGAAAACTCGCTGTGATGAACTGCTACACCCCGGCAAAGAATCGCTTTTTATCGGCGTTCACCCGTGCTTCATACGTTTGCTCCCATGCGGCGCTAGGCGTATACAGCGGCTCGATGCGCTGGCGCAGTTCCCACACTTGTTGGCAGGCGGCAACAAGACGAGCGAATTGCTCAGGGAACAACCCCTGGAATCCATCGGACTTAGCAATGAGGGGGTTAGGATGCGTTTCGACTAAGATGACTGAAGCGCCCGCCATAATACCGGCAAGCGTCATCGGATGCACGAGATCTCTTATACCCGTGCCATGAGAAGCATCGACTGCTACGGGCAAGCAAGAAAGTTGGTAATGAAAAGCGGCAATGCCGCCAAGATCAAGAGTGTTGCGGGTATATTTGTTCGAACTCACAATGCCGCGCTCGCACAAGATCACATTTTCTTTGCCGCCAGCCATGATGCGCTCAACCACGAGTAAGTAGGCCTCGATATCTAACTAGTTCCCGCCCTTCTGAATCACCGGGGTGGGGGCTTGGCCAAAATGCATCAG
>CAZUFQ010000342.1:0-7260 GCA_964618735.1 uncultured Enterobacteriaceae bacterium | reverse complement strand
CCCCCGTGAGATCTTGCCCTGACACTAAGGGACCAGTCCCAGCCACTGCTTGTTGATAAAGGAAACATTGACTCCTATACCGTAACGGTGACACGTACTCAACTCATGGACGGTCATATTCAGACTTCCGTCTCCGTCGATATCAATGACCATCCGGTCCGGACAGCCGACCTTTGCCCCGATGGCCGCTGGTAGGCCGAACCCCATAGTCCCAAACCCTGAGCTGCTGAGAAAAGAGCGTGGTTGGCTCACTTGATAATGTTGCATTGCCCACATTTGGTGCTGTCCCACGCCAAGAGTCACGAGAGCGTTGCCGGCGGTCATGCGGCTAAGGAGCGTAATAGCATATTGCGGCGTGAGTTCAGGGGAATCGTCCACGGCCAGCGGATAGCGCTCTTTGAGAGCAGTGACGTAGCGAACCCATTCTCGGTAATCACCCGGTTGTACAGCGTCAATCAATTGCTGCAACGCTGCGCGCAAATCGGCGCAGATGGGCAGCGTCACTGGTTTGTTTTTGTTAAGTTCCGACCGGTCCACGTCAATATGAATGATCTTCCCGTGCTTAATAAATTCGCTCACTTTCCCGGTTACCCGGTCATCAAAGCGAACGCCCAGAGCTATGACGAGATCAGCTTCATTGATGGCGACATTGGCGTATTTTGTGCCGTGCATCCCAAGGACGTGTAACGATAATGGGTGATCTGGTGGAAACGCGCCGAGGCCCATTATAGTGGTAGTAACCGGACAGCCTAACTTCTCAGCGAGTTGCTGTAAGAGAGGACCAGTGTCAGAGCTGCTGATGCCGCCGCCCACATAGAGAATCGGACGCTGGGCCGCACGGATAAGTTGACAACACACCTCAAGCTGAGAAGAAGAAATAGGCCCGATAGGCGGTTCGGGGAGAGCGACCTCCGCCGGCATGCGGGGGGGCGTATAGTGGCCCCCTGGGTCGCGCGGGTAGTGCTGTTGGATATCCTTGGGGATATCGATGAGCACTGGCCCGGGCCGATTACCAGCCGCCAGCATAAAGCTCTGCTTTACCACCGTCGGTATATTCGCCACACGATCAATAAGGAAACTCTTTTTGGTGATAGGGGAGGTGATTGCTACAATGTCTACTTCCTGAAAAGCATTCTTGCCCAATAAATGGGAGGGCACGTTACCGGTAATAGCAACGATTGGCACCGAATCACTGTTGGCGTCGGCAATGCCAGTCACTAGATTGGTCGCTCCTGGGCCCGAGGTTGCCAGACAGACCCCTACTTTCCCGGTCGCTCTCGCAAATCCCTCGGCGGCGTGAGCGGCGCCTTGCTCGTGCTCGACGCGGATACAGCGAATCCCATACTCCTGAAGCACATCGAAAATCTCTAAATTCGCCCCACCCGGATAGCCGAACAACACGTCGACTCCCTCAAGAGTGAGAGACTGAGCAAGAATCTGAGCCCCGCGCAAAGCATGGGGACGATCTTCAGGCGTAATCTCTGACAGTGAGGAACCAAGGATTGTGGGCACGTCTTCATAGGTGACCTGATCTACACTGTTTGTATCGGTGGCGACTCGCGGAGGATCTTGGGCTCCGTCAAAATTGCCTGAGCGTTTGGTTTGGTTGGGAGGTCTAAGATTTTTCATCGTGTATTGTTAGCCAAGTCGGTAAGAGTCTTGGCCTTTCTTTGTAGTAACAAGAGCGCTGACGCGGACTGTAGACCATTGACGGACCTTTTTCAATCTGAAGCGATAAATGGTTCAACGATACTGAGCATTTTGGCAATATACCGCTCTTCCTCGCCAACGGGGACCACATAACCCAACGCTTCTCGGGCGGCGTGTTTGCCTAGCAAACGCTACAGGATCCACGTGGCAAGAGGCGGCACAAAATCTTCTAAAATGGCAGAATTTGTCGGAAAAATGTCATTACAGACATCTTGCAGCAAAGAGGAGCGCTCGCCATAATGCGGCCATGTCCACCCGTAACGGCAAGCAACAACCCGTAAGAACAAGTGAGATTGTCCACACCGCTCATCGTCGAGGAGAGCAAGCTCATGCCGTCCCACGCCGTATTTCGCTGGTTGCGTATCCAGATTTTGAGACGCTCGATGTGACCGGCCCCTTCTCAGTGTTTGCAGGAACAGCTCGCTGGTTGCGTGAGGTGCAGGGCGTTAAGAACGAAACGTACATAGTCGAGGTGCTGGGCGCAGAAGTCGGACTCCTCAGAGCTTCGGGCGGCTTAGGCGTTATGGTTGATCGTTCATTCCGCACCATCCGGGACGGGATCGACACCCTCCTTGTGGCAGGAGGACCAGGCACAAGGAGGGCAGTGCAAGACAACGAACTCCTCGCGTGGCTGCGACGCATTGCTCCTCGGGTGCGTCGGCTCGGCGCAGTGTGCACCGGAAGTTTTATTCTCGCCAAAGCCGGCCTGTTAGACGGGAAACGGGCGACAACGCATTGGGCCTGGGGCGCAGAACTTGCACGGCGATATCCGCAAGTCATCGTGGACGCCGACCCTATCTTCATTCGCGACCACAACATCTACACCTCTGCCGGAGTGACGGCTGGCATGGACCTCGCGCTGGCGCTTGTCGAAGAAGACTACGGTCGCGAGGTTGCTCTGCAAATCGCTCGAGACTTTGTCCTCTACTTGCGACGTCCGGGAGGACAATCTCAGTTCAGCACTCTTCTCGTTGCGCAAAGCAAGGACCGTGAACCACTACGTGAATTGCAAACGTGGATTGCCGAAAATTTAGAAGCCGACCTCTCCGTGCTCGCCTTGGCGCGTCGAGTAGCGATGAGCCCGCGGCACTTCGCGCGAGTGTTTACCCATGAAGTAGGCATGACCCCAGGACAGTTTATCGAGAAGATGCGTGTCGAAGCAGCGCGCCGCCGCCTTGAAGAATCGCCGCACGGTCTGAAGCATGTCGCCGCTGATTGTGGCTTTGGCAGCGCCGACACAATGCGGCGAGCATTTTTGCGGACATTACGTGTGGCGCCAACGGTCTACCGTAGTCGCTTCCGGGCGACGACAACTTGAACTGAAAAAACTCTGGAAAAAGAGACAGGGCTTGCAACCGACAGATTCTTAATATCTTTACTGAGTAAACTATTTTTTAATAAGGAGACATCATCATGTCAGATTCACACGCCCCCCTGACGCTCGGCGCTATCTTTTACAATGGCTTCGAACTCCTCGACGTCTACGGTCCTCTCGAAATGTTTGGCAGCGTGGGACCAGAGTTACGCATTGTTACTGTAGCCCAAAAGGCTGGAGCGGTGACTTCCACCCAAGGACCGAAGACCCTCGCCCAGTACGGGTTTGACGATTGTCCCGCGCTTGATCTTATTCTTCTACCCGGTGGAGTCGGTACGCTTCCTGAGTTAAACAATGAGGCGATGCTTGAATTCCTCCGTCGGCGCTCAGCTACTGCACAGGTTACGATGTCGGTTTGTTCGGGATCAGCAATTTTAGCGAAAGCGGGACTGCTAGATGGTTACCGTGCAACCTCGAACAAGCAGTTTTTCTCACTCGCGACCGCCCAGAGTGAGAAAGTAAAGTGGATCGAGAAGGCGCGCTGGGTAGAAGACGGTCACATGGCGACCTCTTCTGGCGTTTCTGCTGGAATCGACATGGCCCTCGCAATAATTGCCCGTCTCTATGGCCAAGAGCGTGCAGAACAGATTGCTGCCTCGACAGAATACGAGTGGCATCAGGATGCGGCCTGGGACCCCTTTGTCAAGTATTTGAATCAGGGCGACGCGAGCCAGCTCCCACCGCTTCCAACCGCGGCGCTCTGAGGCTTGCATCAGAAAGAAGGGATCTTCTTGTATGCTTGAATTGCGACCTACGTGTGAGCATTGCAATAAGCCGTTGCCGCCCTACTCGACCGAGGCCATGATCTGTTCGTTTGAATGCACTTTTTGTAAAAGCTGTGTAGACGGCATTCTGAACAACGTATGCCCCAACTGCTGCGGCGGCTTCTCAGCCCGTCCTCACAGACCCTCTCGTAACTGGAAGGGCAATAACTATCTCAGCGTCTATCCAGCAAGCGTCAAGGTGAAACATCGACCTGTGAATCTACAAGCTCACACTGAGTTTGTGGCGCGCATCAAAGACATTCCGCCCGAGCAACGATAGGTCAAGCAGCAGATGAGGAGGAATACGGATGACCGCGTATGAGATCGCCTTGCTCGCGCATTCCTATCTTCGCTGGATTGTGGTGATCACGAGCCTCCTGCTCTGCGTTCGCTCGTTCATGGCCTGGCGGAGCAAACGAAACTGGGACCAAGGCGACGAACGACTGCACGTCGCAGTAGTTGCTGCTTTTGATACGCAGTTCGCCATTGGCTTGTTTCTGTATGTGGTTCTGAGCCCGCTGCCATGGGCGTTTTTCGCTGACCTGGGCAACAATATCAAAGACCCAACGCTACGCTTCTTCGGGATAGAGCACGAGATAGCGATGCTCGCGGCGACCGCTATTGTTCATGTTGGGCGCGTGCAAGCAAAGCGCGCCACGACGGAGACTCTGCGGCATCGACATGTATGGATCACCACACTGCTTGCGCTATTTATCATCGGTGTTGTTATTCCTTGGCCAGGTCTTCGGCATGGCCGCCCCTTGCTGCGAACGCTCTAGGCGACGTACTAGATGAGGACCAATAAGCGAAAAATACTTATCCTTGCGTGATTGGGATATATTTTGGTTGATTCTTGACTCGTTCCAGCCAAGCGCGGATGCGAGGATACCCAGCAAGATCAAAGCCCCCTTCATGAGCGACGTGGGTGTACGCATACAACGCGATGTCAGCGACAGAATAGCCCTCGCCAACAAAGAACGAGCGTCCGCCTAGATGCTTCTCCATCACGTCGAGAGCGGCGTACCCCAGGGTTCGTTTTTGTGACAGCTGGGCCCGACGTTCTTCTGTTAAGAGATCATGAGAAATCCAGAAGCGTGAGGTCGCGATGTTTGGTTCGTGATTGTATTGCTCGAAGAACATCCACTGCAGGACTTGGGCTCGTTCCCAGCGTTCCGTCGGGAGGAATGGGGTTCCCTCGGCCAGATAGAACATGATCGCATTGGATTCGGCAAGAAATTCGCCCGGCTTACTTTCAAGCACGGGAATTCTTCCGTTGAGATTTTTTGCGAGAAACTCAAGCGTGCGCGTTTCGCCTTTGGTGATGTCTAACTCAACGCGCTCAAATGGAATGCCAAGTTGCGTCAGCAGCAAGCGTACTTTGTAGCCGTTTCCCGACTCCAGATAATCGTACAGCCGCATCATACGGCAAACCTCCAATCTCTTGAAACGTAAATTTGTGGAAGACTGTACGTTCAAGCGCTTTGCCGCGCAATCCGCTTTTCTCAGAGCCTTAGAAGCGAGACGAGATATACGATAGACGCCAATAAACTCAGCACGCTGCGCACTGCATGAAGCCTTCCCCATTTCTCAAGCAGTGCGCGGGTCTCGGGAGAGGAGAGGTCCCGCCCGGGCGCAAGCAAAGCATGATTCGTGGGCATGATAACGATGAAGGTAAATGGCACCACCGCCCCAAGCAGAAGAGCGCCCAAAAGCCACAGTCCGCCGGCGCCGAGCAGCCAGGAAATCACCCCAGTAAAAAAACCGACAATTGCGAGAGGGGCCTGCATGGCGGTTGCACGTTTATAACTTGGGGCCCATACGGTTGCCGCGATCTCAGTGTCACAGCCCATACGCGCTGGATGCTCGACGAGGTTGATGTAGATGGCGGCGCCTGTGAAGATTGTGCAGCTGAGATTTGCAAGGAATTCTACAAAGACAAGCATTTAACCTTTCCTATTTGGCAGGAGCTAGCGGTTGAGGGAACTGCCGCACATACTATAGCTAACTCAACCAAGGCTTTAGCTTGTGACAGCGTATTCAACCGCCCGAGGATTTTCCATTCGTTTGGAAGCGTCTAGAATTTCCAAGCCCACAATGTTGCCATCTTTATCGTAGTCGAGAATCACTCCGGGCTTCTCCTCGTCGCTTTCTTCGATTCGTGTGTTGCTGAAGAGAATACGTAAGATATCTACCTCTGGGTCATAAGTGATTTTCATGTTGTTCTCACCATCATCGTTGGCTCGCATACAGAATGGTAAACCCGATGATCTCGTTACCCTCGTAGCGGACGATCACATCGTCATCTGTCAGTTCACTATCCGTAGCATGGCTCGGCTTTTTGAAGTTAATGTACAAGACATCCGCCTCAGTGTCGTATGACGACCAAAGCGAGCCTTGAGGAGTTTGTTTGACGACGGGAAGAAGTTTCAAGTATTCCTGAACATCGGTTAAGGCCATAGCTGTTTCCTTATTCAAATCTTATTAGCACCTCTTGTTAATAGGGCGCTAATAGAAGTCACTGTAGACAGTAACATGCCCAGCGCCGTTCATCTTCCTGTCTCAGTGTACTATGCGCGTGCATTCTTTTCAGCAGATGAGAAGCACAGCGCAGGTCGCGACACTTCCTTACGTTTTCGCGCGCCGTCTCTTCTGTGAGCTAGTTCGTGGAGTATTGCTCGTTTGGGTATTGCGTCTCATCTCCATAATCAGATGATGACAGCAGAATGGGCCGGACATAAAATCCGCCCGCGCGAGATTTCGGTAATGATCGGAAGTTCTATGCTGGCGGGTGCCGAAAGCTGGATGAGGCATGAGCTGGCAGCAAAGGGCTTGTTCAATTCTGCTAAAGGCTATCGCTGGAGAGCCG
Organism: uncultured Enterobacteriaceae bacterium; assembly: GCA_964618735.1. GTDB lineage: Bacteria > Desulfobacterota > Binatia > Bin18 > Bin18 > SYOC01. The sequence continues at coordinate 545 of CAZUFQ010000342.1, read as the reverse complement.
CGTAACAAATAGCCCAACATTGCGCCACTGTTAGCGTAGGGGGCGTAACGGCCAGTGAGAAACTGCTCCTGGATATCTTGCACATACTCGGCAACCGCACCCTCGCTGTGGAGAAATTTAGCTTCTAAGGGCCACATTAATCTATGATTTTGATGGAAGACAAAAGCAATATCATATTGTGGAGACTGAGCTGGTGCGGGCTGCCGGGTAGCATATTCATAAGGACCGTGCTGGATAGTATACGGCTCGTTTCCAGAGAGATGGCGACGAATGCAGAGTTCGAGTTCCGAAGTAACAGCACGTTCGCGTTCTTCGTTGACTTCATCAATATCAATTCGGTCAAGAATTTCTATGCAGAAGGTATCATATCCACGCCATACGGCTGTCAGCATTTGGTTGAGAGCGTCTTCTGACCATGTTCTCGCCAACTCAGAGTACTCTGGGATGCGAGGCCACCGCAGTTCAGGAAGGGTACGGGGACGGTCCTCGCTATGTTGTCCGCGCCGCACTCTCTCCCCAGTCTCTCGTATCTTGCCATTGCATGA
>CAZUFQ010000341.1:1414-7263 GCA_964618735.1 uncultured Enterobacteriaceae bacterium | reverse complement strand
TGACAAGACAGTCTCTTCGTAAGTGTTTTGTCGTTCCTATAGCGGGTTGCATCTAGATACACATTGTTTTCGTACGGGGCGCCGTAACGTCGCGCCCCTACAGACTCTGGGGCGGGAGGAAAGATAGTCGATGATCATATCTTGGAGTAGATTTAAGTCTTTCGTGACTGCAGGAATATTATTTTCTTTTGTACTACCAGGCTGTAGCAGCATGAGCAGACGGACAGAACTCCCTCCACCACCTGCTATGACAGAAGAGCCTCCGACTCCGCCTCCGGTGCAATCGCAAGCGCAAGAGGAACCAGCGCATCCTGTACAAAAGGTCCAAGAGGTTGGCAAGGCCTCGTGGTATGGTTCGGGTCACCATGGAAAAGAAACAGCCAACGGAGAATCTTTCAATCAGCAGGAGTTAACCGCGGCATCTCCCACATTGCCTCTGGGGACTAAAGCGACGGTTACGAACTTGGAAACTGGGAAGTCAGTACAAGTCAAGATCAATGACCGTGGTCCTTACGTGAAGGGACGAAAAATTGATCTCTCACGAGCGGCGGCGCAACAGATTGGCGTGAATAAAAAGGGCGTGGCAAAAGTAAAGATCGCTGCAGCAGTCCCGCGGAGAGCAAAAAAAAGGGTTGCTCATAAGCAAACAAAAGGTTCGCCTCAAGAAGGTGGAAAGACTACACAGTCACAAACGGCGTCGCCAGAATGATACAAAGTAGAATAGTAGTTCAATTTAATCTCAGCCGTTTATTTCTGTAAGGGCAGGTCCCAGTCCCTGCCTCACTTCGGGCAACCGCAGGGGGTCGCCTCTACAATACGCTACAGAACTGAACCAATATCACAAAAAGAGATTAACGAGATAGACCTGAAGGCTCTCTCTGAAAAACCGCTCTAGCACCTCGTCAAGCTCAAAAGTTGACACTCTCGTTCCCAGGCTCTGCCTGGAAACGCCGCTTAAAGACGATAGAGCCAGACCCCCACGACATGCCCAGGCAGAGCCTGGGCATGAGGGAACCTTAAAGTTTAGAGCGTGACAGAGTACTACGCCGCCAGGTTGCGTTTTCGTTTTCCTTCGGCTTTCTGAATACTGGCTTTCAGAGTGGCGAGCAGCTCTCTTTGTTCGGTGGCTTCGCGCTGAGGTTGGAATTTGAGGCGAATCTTTACACCGTCACGTTTTTTCTCAATCAGAGTGAGTAGTCCTTCACGATACGTGTCTCGGTACTCGGTTGCCGCAAAACGATCTGTCATCTGCCCGATAAGTCGTTCGGCCATTTCTACTTCCTCGTCATCAGGTTGCTCGTTGTTTTTCGGCAAAAGCAGTCCCTTGGGAGGTGCAATCTCGTCGACAAAGCTGATAAGTCTGCAGTCCCACACTTTATCTCCTAGAGATCATCTCCTAGAAAAAAAAGAGAAAAAAGGGCAACCGCTGTGCCAGGGAGGAGAAGAACAGATGCCCAGCGTCCGGTTCCTCGCTCCTCGGGAAGAGAATTAGGGTAAGGGACTGACTGCGGCGCTCACCCCTCCGGTGTCCCCTCTTGAGAGGACAATTCCCCTACAGCTGAGAGGAGGAATCAACCTCTGGTCAAAAGCCGAAAATTACGAAAGAACATGCCGATATAATTTTACCTACAGGTGCTTAGGCTTTAGAGTGAGCTTTCTGTACACGAGTTCTCGTCGCATGGGGAAATCAGGATTGAATGACTGACAAATTCCACATGCTGACGTTGGCATCATATTTTCTATCTTTACCAACCAGGAAGAAGCATGGCAGGCGTATAGAGACGCATACGACACTCCACCCAGCAGGCTAAGGAGTCCTCTCATGAAACAAATCGGCTTTGTGCTCTCCCATGAGCAATTCACCGTGCCCCAACCCAATTAGTTGAGCTTGGAGTCATGGCATGCGACCACACCTCCACTAAGAAAGGAGGAGAAGGTTTTTACCAATAGTCCCCTGGCTTGCGTTGGATTCAGCGCACTTTAAGATGAAGAGAAGAAGGGTCCCTGTTGGTCAGCCAACTACAGGGAAAATAGCATCATGGCCAAAGCAAAGATTCTTGTTGTTGATGATGATCAAAGTTTATTACATTTGTTGAAACTTCATTTAGAAGAAGCCGAATATCAAGTCACGATAGCGGACACCGGAGCTCAAGCAGAAACATACGCCACTGAAGACATTCATGAGCTTGCACTTGTAGACTTGCGCATAGGCGAGCAAAGCGGCATAGAAGTCCTCGAAAAGCTGCTTAGCATTCAGCCTCTGCTTCCGGTGATTATCATGACGGCTCACGCGACGGTCGACACGGCGGTGGAAGCAATAAAAAAAGGCGCGTATGACTATGTCACCAAGCCCTTCGACATGCCAAATCTTCTTCATCGTTTAGAAAAGGCCTTGGAAGTGTTTCGCTTAAAAGGGGAGAATGAGCGCCTCAAAATTGCTCTCCAAGAACGATATCAATTTGATGAAATCATTGGGAATAGCGACCAGATGCGGGAGGTGCTGCACCAGGTCGTACAGATTGCCGCCACTGATTCGACGGTGTGTGTCTATGGGGAAAGCGGGACAGGAAAGGAATTGATCGCCAAGGCTCTCCATGTAGCCAGTCGTCGGGCATTGGGACCATTTGTAGCGATTAACTGCGGCGCCATCCCTGAAGGACTGTTAGAGAACGAGCTATTTGGCCACACCAAAGGAGCGTACACTGGGGCGGACCGCAACAAAAGAGGTCTTCTCCAACAGGCGGATGGTGGCTCCTTATTTCTTGATGAGATCGGGGAATTACCTACGAGCTTACAGATCAAATTTCTCCGCGTCCTCCAGGAACGCGAGTTTAATCCTTTGGGATCAGGACAACCGGTGAAAGTCAACATTCGCTTGATTGCCGCGACCAATCAGGACCTAAGTCGACTCGTAGCCCAGGGAAAATTTCGTGAAGATCTCTATTATCGGATTCACGTCCTGCCGATTATTATTCCGCCCTTACGCGAGCGACCCACGGATATTGCCCTTCTCGCCCAACATTTCCTCCAGCGTTTCGCTCAAGAGACGAACAAAAAGGTGCAAGGCTTCACGGCGGAAGCGATGCAACGAATGATGTTGTATGAGTGGCCGGGCAACGTGCGCGAGTTAGCGAATATTATTGAGCGAGCGGTCGTGCTGAGCCCGACCTCGATGATCACTCCCGATCTCCTCCTCTTCGGGAAAACAGAGGTCCTAAGTTTCCGCTCCTCGGAGTTGCATACCCTGAAAGAAGCGCGAGAACGGTTCGAGCGCAATTACTTGATCCAAGTCCTCTGTGCGGCCAATGGACACGCGTCGCGAGCAGCGAACTTGGCTGGTAAAGATCGGGCCGAATTCTATCGCTTGTTGCGAAAACACGCTATTGTTCCGAGTTCCTTCAAGGGCGACAAAGACGGGCAAATCTCGGCGTAATTTCGTTGCCTCTCCTCCCTAAGGGATAGAGCGTTGGGTCTCTATCCCTACAGAACCTCTCTACAGAATCTCTCTCAGAAAATTTTCTCTTCCCACATGGAAACGAGTCCGCTGGCGCCGGGGACTGGTCTATAATTTGCTGCAATACGGACCTTGCTGTTGTCTAGTGACGAGAAGCGAGCAGTTGTTTACTTGCTCTACTCGCTCCTGAGGCGACGCGCCGTCCACAGCAGACTACTGAGGGACCTTTATGACCAATGCACAGTGGGCTCTTGTTTTTGAGACTCTTACTCCGGTGGTGTACCTAGCAACGATCGCTCTCCTAGTCACCATTCTCATTCAAGCGAAAGCAGTGCTTGTACCGGTGGCGTTAGCGATTTTGCTGACCTTCGTACTTACTCCTTTGGTGGAAGCGCTAGAACGGCGTCGCTGTCCGCGACTCATGGCAGTTATTCTCGTCGTCTGGCTTGCACTAAGCGTCATCGGGGCATTCGGTTATGTGCTCACCAATCAATTTAACGATCTAGCAATGAAACTTCCCCATTACTCGACCTCTATCAGGGAGAAGTTCGCGACATTGCGTGCAAGTGGGAAAGGAGTCATTGCCAACATTGAAAAGACAGTAGAACAGGTTAACCGTGAATTAGATAAACAAGAACAAAAGCAACAGCAAACCGAGAGTCCCACTGCAGACTCTAAGAAAGATGACCTCAATAAGAATGTTCAACCCGTTGAAATTGTCTCCAAAAAATTCACCAACGTAGGCCAATTACGGGAAATCCTTGAGCCGATTTTTGCACCGCTCGCGACCGCCGGATTTGTCTTGGTGCTCGTGATTCTCATGCTAATGCAGCGTGAGGATCTCCGTAATCGCTTCATCCGTTTAGTCGGGCAAGGCCGTCTCCCCTTAGCCACAAGTATGTTGGACGAGGCTGGTCGACGCATTAGCCGTTTCTTACTTACCTTGTGCGTCATCAATACCGCGTTTGGGACCATCATAGCTGTCGCCCTCTGGGAGATTGGAATTCCCTATGCTGCCCTCTGGGGAGTGACGGCTGCACTCTTGCGCTTCGTGCCTTATCTCGGCTCATCTATGGCGCTTCTGCTTCCTACGGCTCTTGCCTTCATTCTCTTTGAAGGATGGTGGCATATGATAGCCACCCTGAGCCTGTTTCTCGTACTGGACATGCTTACTGCGTATGCGGTTGAACCCTTCATCATTGGTCATAATACGGGTATTTCTTCTTTGGCGCTGTTATTGATGGCGTTCTTTTGGACATGGTTATGGGGTCCGGTTGGACTGCTCTTATCCACGCCCCTCACTGTCTGTTTGCTAGTCTTGAGCAAACATGCGCCTCAGTTGGAATTTCTCGGGGTGCTGCTAGGAGATGAACCGGCCCTAGAGCCGGAAGTCAGCTTTTATCAGCGTCTCCTCGCCGGCGATGAAGAGGAAGCAAATAAAATTATCGAGCAGAATTTGCAACACCTCTCCCCGGAGGAGGTTTTTGATGAGGTAATTGTTCCAGCTCTTCTTTTGACTGCAGCTGACCGAGCTCGTAAGGAGATTTCGGACACTGCGCAAAATTTCGTGCTGCGAAAAATCTGTGAGATCGTCCAACGTCTTGGAGAGGCGGGGGCTAATACAGAGAAACCTTCCTCTATGAGAGAAGGCTTAGCGCACAAACCTCCCGCTCGCATCCTGGGCATTCCAGCACGGAGTGAGGGAGCCCAAATTGCTCTCGATATGCTGTGCTCTCTTCTTGATCCCTCCACGTATCACGTCCAGCGGCTCTCGACGGCGGCGCTCGCTTCCGAAGTGTTGGCAATTGTTGAACAGACACAGCCGGACTTAATCTGTATTACTGCGTTGCCGCCTGGAGATTTAGCTCATGTTCGTTATTTGTGTAAGCGCTTGCGAGAGCACTTTCCCCAAGAGCGAATTCTCGTTGTCTGCCCAGGGCTCGCTAAGGAATCGGAATTCGACAGACACACCATTGTTCACCGGCTTACTGAGAATGGCGCTCATATGGTGGCGAGCAGCACCGCCGAGGCCCGCACTCAGATTCACCAACAGCTCTTCCCAGTGCTGATGCAATCAAGTGAAACGAAACCAATATTGTCATCAGCAAAAAAGTAGGGTGAATGGAGAATCTGAGGTAGGGATTTTCTATATACGGAGTAGACTCTCTCCCGGCAGAAGACTACCTCCAGTCAGAAGCGAGTCTTGTATAGAAGATGGCAATAGGGTGTATGCGAGCTTAATGCAAAAACCCAAATAACCACAGAATGGCAATGAGGCTGAACGGCACTCCAAGAAGCCAAAGTAAAAATCCTCGACCCATGGTAATTCTCCTTTCTTTACGTTACGGCAAGCTAAAAGTGAAGTGGTTTCGTAAGACAGAAATTTTCTTAGCCG
>CAZUFQ010000341.1:0-1314 GCA_964618735.1 uncultured Enterobacteriaceae bacterium | reverse complement strand
TAGGAACGACATGTAGTCTCCAGGGTCGGTGTTGTTCATAGTCATGAAAGCGACAGCTGCGCGCCGACTTCCGCACAGATTTCAATTTCGTCTGGAAAGACCGGCACTGTAAATCCTTGATCCCAGTGCACAAGAATGAGATGGCGTCCCAGGTTATCCATTTCAGATTGAATAACGCCTTGACTATTCTTCGGTAAATTTCCCTTCATCGTACGAACGGGGCGAATGGTCTGGCATCGGGCCCCGGTTTGGCTTTGGTCAATCATTTTGGTCCTCGCTTACAGCAGTATGTGATAAAGATGAGGAGCAAGTCTCGTGCCGCGGCTCTGTTGTGTTTGCGCTACAAGAGTACAGTTAGGCTACAATTGCAAACCTTATAGTCACCCTGTAAGAACCTATGAATTCAAAAGAAAAAATTGAGAGGCCCGTGTTTATACGAAAGCGCTCGGGCGCGGCATAGATGAGTCTGGTGCGTCGTTGTAGGGGAATTAGTCACTGTTGTTGTGTGATTCTTCCGGTCCACAATGTAGTTGGTCAGCTACTTTCTGGAGATCCTCAGCAAATTGTCTGAGAGCCTTCACGCGAGCGCTCTCAGTGGGGATGCGAAGGATTGACGAGGGATGAACAGTGGCGATCACAAAGGGCGCGAGCGGCGAGGGAACAAATTGTCCACGTTGTTGAGTGACGCGAAATTCTTTTCCTAATAAGGCTTGCGCCGCAGTAGCACCCAGACAGACAATCACGCGTGGCTTCACCAACAGAATTTCTGTATCGAGCCACGGCCGACAAGCGGCAATTTCTTGAACGTTTGGGGTTTGATGGATTCTCCGCTTGCCTTTCGGCTCCCATTTAAAGTGTTTGACAACGTTAGTAACATACAGTTTGTTGCGTTCGATCCCGACCTTTCTCAGCGCCTGGTCAAGCACCTGTCCAGCCGGTCCTACAAACGGCCTCCCCGCGCGGTCTTCTTGGTCTCCTGGTTGTTCGCCAACAAGCATGACCTCGGCTTGCTTCTCTCCTTCGCCAAAAACAGTTTGAGTGCCTAGTTGCCAGAGGTCGCAACCTTGACAAGCGGCGGCTGCTTGCCGCAATTCAGCTAGGGTGGGGAACTGAGAAATCAGGGTTGTAGCGGAACTCAAAGAGGAAAGACTACGCATTGCCACAAGAGACCCTCCGTAGATTCTTACAAAACAAAAGGATGAAAAACTGCTTAAATCTTCCGCAACGCGTTTGCCAATTTGTGCGAAAAAAGCTATGCATATGGAGGATACCTGGGTAATCGTCTCTTTTTTTAACCGCCTGGCCACGGGCCCC
>CAZUFQ010000340.1:0-7272 GCA_964618735.1 uncultured Enterobacteriaceae bacterium | reverse complement strand
GGCGGGTCCCCCCTTCAACCTCTCCTTGTCCGTACTTTGGTGATGGTCCCCGGCTGGTGATGGGATATTATGTTGGCAACACGGTTACTGCGCTGTGGAAGTATGCCCAGCGCTTCGCCATGAGCGACAATTCCTTCGGCACGACTTTTGGCCCGTCCACGCCGGGCGCACTCAATCTCATCGCGGGGAACACCGCTGGAGCAACCGTCATCAGCGGCAACCCGCAAGGGAATATTGCGGATGGCCTCACCAGCGGGGCGGTGATTGGGGATCCGCGGCCCTTTGGGGATGACTGCAATCCCACCAATAGCACCTATGTCACTATTAATGGCCAGAAGAACATTGGGGATTTACTCAACGCCAAGGGATTGACCTGGGGCTGGTTTCAAGGAGGGTTTGGGCGGACCAGCGTTACTCCCGCCGGCGCCGCGGTCTGCGGCGCCACCAGTACAGGATTGGCGACGACGCGAGCCGATTACATCCCTCACCACGAGCCTTTTCAATACTTTCCTCAGACGCAAAATCTCCATCACGCGCCGCCTAGTGATCCGAGCATGATCGGGAAGACTGACGATGCCAAGCATCAGTATGATTTGCAAGACTTCTGGACAGCGCTTGAGCAAGGCAACCTGCCGGCAGTCAGCTTTCTTAAAGCCAAAGCCATTGAGGACGGCCATGCCGCCTATTCCGACCCGCTCGATGAGCAGCGGTTTCTCGTGCAGACCATCAACCGCCTGCAGCAAAGTAACGAGTGGATCCGCACGGCGATTGTTATTGCGTATGACGATTCCGATGGGTGGTATGATCACGCCCAGGATCCAGTCATTAATCAATCGAATGTTGCGGACGACAACCTCACGGGTCCCGGGTCGTGCGGGGTGACGCCCCCAGGGAGTACGCCCGGCCGTTGCGGGTATGGGCCGCGGTTGCCGCTCCTCGTCATCTCGCCGTACGCCAGAGAGAATTACGTTGATCACCGCATCACGGATCAATCATCGATTCTGCGCTTTATCGAGGACAATTGGAGTCTGGAGAGGGTCGGCGGCGGTTCGGCGGATGTCAAAGCCGGCACTTTGGATGGGTTCTTTGATTTCGCTCACAACAAACACAAGAGGCTCCTCTTGGATCCCGACACGGGGCTACCGCTGTAAGGGAACTACGCTGCAGCTCTAGGGAAAAGCGGGGTCTTGTCGCAACTGTGCACTTGAGGAGGACCCCGCTATGCTTCTCTACCAATTGTGAGGTAGTGGGGGCGGCATGATCGACTTCGAAGAGTTTTATTCCAACAAAGGTGCATCATCTCTCATAGATAGTGAGAGAGTGATCACGTTTTGAGCCCCCTGTTTATCGGGCCACTAGCATCCTCCATGCTGGGGTACCACCATCCGTCGTAAGACCGGTCGCTCTGTTCAGGACCTCCGCCACGCTAGCGTGGAAACTACTTGTCTACACGGCTAAACGGATGAATCTCCTGACTAAAAACGGTTGCTCCGTCGATATTCTTCAGGCTCACTGTCATGACTGCGGTATGTTTGGTGATGTCGACTTGTCCAAAGAACTGGAGGCCAGCGAAGGGAGAAGAGTTTGGCGTTGCCGGTGTTTTCTGAAAAATTACTTGAGGACCAAAGGTATTGTCCAACAGATTGGGGCCGAAGGTCCCGGCGTTGAGCGGGCCGGCGACGAATTCCCAGAAAGGGTCAAAATCCTGAAACTGGGCTCCACGGGGATCGTAATAATGGGCCGCGCAGTAGTGTACATCGGCAGTGAGCCACACCACATTCCGAACCTTTTGGCGTTTGATGTAGCTGAGGATGTCTGCGATCTCAAATTCGCGGCCCAAGACCGGACCATCACCATTGGAGCTATTTTCAAAGCGATCACGACCCTCCGCATCCTTGCCGTCGAGAACCTGCAAGCCGAGAGGCATGTCGGCGGCGATCACTTTCCACACCGCTTTAGATTCACTCAGCCGTGTTTTCAACCAGGCGATCTGCGCCTCGCCTAAGTAGGCGGTGTCTGGGCCCGGCGCGGTTTGGCGATTGTAGCTGTTGCCAGCTCGGTAGCTGCGCATATCAAGGACAAACACATCCAAGAGTGGGCCATAGGGAATGTAACGATAGACCCTTTCACTTTCTTCCACACTAGCGTAGCGCATAGGCGCATATTCGAGAAATGCGCGGTTGCCGCGTGCAATCAGGAGCGGCACATTTTTCTCGGTGTAGCGAGGATCAGCTGTTATATCCTTTGAATCAGACCAGTTATTCATGACTTCGTGATCGTCCCATTGCCAAATCTGCGGCACTTCGGCGTTGAACCGGCGAATGTTCTCATCCAGCAAGTTGTATTTGTAGCGGCCGCGGAACTCGGCCAAAGTTTCGGCCACTTTGGTCACTTCGGGCGTGAGGATGTTACGCCACTCCTGCCCATTTTCGGCTATTACGGACTCAAGCATGGGGCCGTCAGCATAAATGTTGTCCCCACAGTGAATGAAAAAGTCGGGGCGAGTCTGACGCATAGCCTCGTAGATTTTCATTCCTCCGAAGGCTGGGTTGATTCCCCAGCCCTGACCCGCCGTATCTCCGCCCCACAGGAAGCGAACAGGACGATACTTCAGCGGTGCTGTATGAAAGGAGCCTTGCACTGCCTCGCTCATGATGCGGTCATTAGACAAGTCTTGGAACATCACGCGTACGAAAATTTCGCTATTGTTGGGTAGCCCCGTCAGGTCAACGCGGGCGACGTAATCGCTCGTTTCTAAAGCGTAGGGTCCGCGAACACGGATGGGGTTGGTGAAACTCTCGCTGACATCGTAGTCCACCCATAAGCGGGCGGCTCGATCCGAGCGGCTCCAGATGACTGCCCGATCAGCTAAAACATCCCCGATTTGTATGCCTTGTTCCAGTTGCGGCAGGGTGGAGGGTGACGCACTAGTGCTTGGTATTGCATGAGAGGTGCGTGTAGCGCTCCAGGGAAGAGCGGCGGCGCCCAAGAGCAGCCCTGAAGACTGTAAGAACTTCCGGCGTGAGAGTCGATTTTTGCATGCCATAACAGAACTCCTCAACAATATTCACAGAAATGATGAATGGACGAACCGGCGCAGATAGAACAGATAGCGCGGGTTCGATGGACCCGCGCTAATGTCTACAACGCACGGCGCGCAAGCGAATGCTCTATACTCTTTGAAGTGTTCGCCTTTCGCACTAGAGTAAATTGCATTTGTATATAGCCTATTCCTCACCACTCGACCCTCACCCTATCCCTCTCCCGACCAGAGCCTGTCCTGAGCTTGTCGAAGGAGAGAGGGCAGCACGAGCGCAGCGAGGGCAGATGAGGGTAACGTTTTCGAGGTAAATCTAATCTAGTGCATCTGTAGGAAACCTGTTGGGGAATATCGTGCTCCTCGATGCGGTCAATGCAGGGGTAGGAGCTTGATTGGTCAAGCCCTTGCGTGGGTCTGATTCATCGGACCCCTACAGCGGTATTCCCCAAGAGGTATACTGAAACTGCACTCGCAAATTATTTTATGCCCGTACAGTTGGCATAGAATGTCACGGTTGACGCCCAGTCGGTGAAAATGCCGAGGATGCCAACCTGTTTGGCCAACACATCAAGCGTCACCAGGATATCGCCATCGTTCTGCAGGGCGTCTAGCGTCGTTTGATAGTAAAATGACGGGCTTGCCGTGCCTTTGGTCGGCAGCACCTCTTCAACGATGCGGCCCGACCGCTCAAGCGTCCAGGTAATAATGTCGAGACGCGCAGTCTTAGCGTCGCGGGCGTATTGGGAAGGTGTGATTTGACCGCTCCCATCTACCGTTACCAGCGCCCACATCGGCGGCGCGACAATTCTCACGCCCTGAGCATAGTATGATTGCAGCTGGGCAAGCGTGGGGAGTTCGCTCGGGACATTGGCGTCATCGAGGAACACAGCCTGTTTGCCGAATTCCGGTTCGTTATTGATCCAGTAGAGAATGTCACCAAGGTTAAATGATTGTGCGAAGACGTCCTTCGGCGGAATCTGCGCCTCTTTGTATTCGTCGATCATCTTCTGAGCGTAGGCTTCCTGGCTGCCAAAAACCTGTTCGACCTGCAACTTAGCGCTGCGGTTGGGGCCCTTGAGCTCGGGCGTAAATTTGGAGCCCAACGATTTGATGAGCTGGATGCTCTCCTTATGACTCAGCACCGTCCCTCCGGTGGAGTAGAGGTCCGTCCGCCAGTTCGGGGTTCCGCTTTGGAATTCTTCCGGTGTTGTTGCGTTGGGATTGAAGCCGTCCATCTTGCCTTTGAGGGTCTCGAACTCGGCAAGGGTAAGGTCACTCGTGCAACACAAGGCCGAAGCCGGGATAAACTTACCTGAAGAATCGGTGTGGGCGGGCGAGAAGGCTTGAGTGCACTTCTCGGCCAGTTCCGGAACAAGAAGAATATTCGTTGTCGTGTGGAGATCACACTGATCATGCCGGCAGACTAGCTCTCCATCACTCGTGAATGTGACGTCGCACTCCTGGATGCCGGCGCCCATACGCGCCCCTGCCTCATGGCTCTCTTTGGTGTGCTCAGGAAACTGGAGATCGCCGCCGCCACGGTGGCCGATGGTGAAAGCGGTCTTGTGGAAAGAGTGGCGGCGATCCGCACACTGCTCAAGTTTTGTCTTGAGCGGGCCGTCGCTCATTTTTTCAACGAGGTAATATGGACGCGGTCCGAGTTGGACTTTCGGCCCCAATTCGGCGCTGTGAGCGGATAGGGGCGGGAAGAAAGCAGGCGAAGCAGCGAGCATCGCCGCCAAGCCAGATCGCATAAGATTGTGACGCATGACAACTTCCTCCTTGTCGTAGAGCGAAAATAAATTCGAGCAGGTCCGAAGGTTACGCGGCAATCATTTCTTGCTGGTGTCAAAATTGTTACCAATCGATGACAAAGAAGTATTTTCTTTGTAAATAAAGAAAATACTTAGAGCACTTGTTAAACGGGAGCGCGCATAGTACGGCGCGCGACCTGCCTTGGGTAGGGTGCATTCATGCACCAGGGAATGGTGCGCAAGCGCACCCTACGGCATGCGGGAACGAGACCTGGCGCCATCTGATTACCGAAGTTGAGTAGCAAAATTCATAAGTTTGCGAACGGAGGAGGGAGTTTTCACTCACGAGTGATTGCAGCAGTCGAGTTAGAGAAGAGTATGGCGTGACAAACCGAAAGTGATTCTTGTATCGCCGATGTTGTAATTGCGTGAGAACCTCTGTCACACAGTCTTCACAATCTCGTCATATTAGATTCACGAGTAGATGTTAGACCCGCCACTCAATCTGGCGCTTCATCTACAGTAAGGAGGAATTCATGAACATACTACGGGCCGTGCGGGGCCTCCGTTTCTCGATGTGGATAGTTGTCGCTGCGTTGAGTGGCGGCACGGCATTTGCCGCCCCATCCTCTGCGACTACATGTCGGCTCAATTCGGGTGGCAGAGCCATTGATCACGTCATTTACATTCAGTTCGACAATACCCATTTCCGACGCGACAATCCTCAAGTACCTTCGGACCTTGAGCAGATGCCGCACCTTCTCAATTTTATCCGTGACAACGGTACGCTACTCACAAACGATCACACGGTGTTGATCTCGCATACTGCGGGCGGGATCCTCTCGTCGCTGACTGGCGTCTACCCGGACCGGCACGGACAAACTGTGTCAAACAGTTATGTGCGCACCTCGAGCTCTGGCGGATTTTCGTTCCCGAGTTCGTTCAGCTATTGGACTGACCCGGTCTCAGCCACAGACACGCCGACAGTTCCGAACATGATCACGCCGAGCGGGACCAACGCCCCAGCCCCATGGGTCCCATACACCCGAGCAGGCTGTGATGTCGGAGCCATCGCCACTGCAAACATCGTACTCGAAAACACTGGAACTGGGCCCAATGGCGACATCACAAAGGTATTTGGGAATCCTTCATCACAACAAGCCGAGGCTGATGCGGCCCGGGCGCTGCCCAATACGCCTGAGAACGCCAAGGCGAAGGCAAAGCCCCAGACCGACTTCGTCGGCTTCGCTATCCACTGCGCACAAGGCTCTGCTCTCTGCACCTCGGGGCACGATGACATATTGCTAGCCGAGCCAATTGGCTACAGTGGGTTCAAGGGTTTGTTCGGCGCGCAGGAGATCAATCCTCTCTTAACCGGACAATCAGCGGATACGCCGCTGACTGATCTCCTCGGCAATCCGATCGTTGATCCCCTTGGTAACCCAGGTTTTCCTGGTTTCGACGGCATGTTCGCAGCAACCTCCTTGGCCTATGTCGCAGCGATGCAGGAGAAGGGCGTCCCAGTGACCTATGCGTATATCTCGGACGCGCACGATTTCCATGGCGTTTCCGGAAACCAGCATGTCGCCTTCGGTCCTGGCGATGCTGGCTACGTGCAACAATTGAAAGCTTACGATGATGCGTTCGCAGCCTTCTTCACGAGACTCGCTGCTGACGGCATAGACAAGAGCAACACGTTGTTCGTGTTTACCGTTGATGAAGGCGACCACTTTGTCGGCGTCGAGAAAACTAACTGTGACGGCGTCACGACGCCGTGCGTGTATGGGACGAACGAGGTCGGCGAGATCACCGTTAATATTGACACGCTGGTCGGCGAGCAATTTCCCTCGCTAGCGGCGCAGTTCCTCGGCTCGCAAGCCCTGAACGCTTTCACGGTGCACGGCGACGACGCGCCGCCGTTTTACCTGGCGGCGAAGGGGGTCGGACCGCTCAGCCAAACAGACTCGCTAACCCGTGAGTTCGAGCGCGATATCGCCAACCTAACGGCGGTGAATCCCTACTCAGGGGCCACGGACCGCTTGATGGTGCAGATGGCCGATCAGACCGAGATGAAAGCACTGCATATGTTCACGACCGGCGATCCGGCGCGGAACGCGACCTTTGTGCTCTTTGCAGATCCCAATTACTTCATTACGGACTTCCCGCCTTCCACTTGCAAGACTTGCATCAACCCTCTGTTTGCCTGGAACCATGGCGACATCCAGCCGGAAATCGCGAATACGTGGCTGGGGTTCGTCGGGCCGGGCGTCAAGCGACGCGGCGATTCACCCGTCTGGACCGATCACACCGACGTTCGGCCAACAATGCTGAAGCTGCTCGGACTTAGTGATCCCTACGAACTTGACGGACGCGTGGTGACTGAGGTGCTCGATACTAAGGCGGGTATTCGAATCCTCCCGGACCACCAGAAAGTCAAGGAGCTTGGGACTGTCTATAAGCAACTGAATGCTCCGTTCG
>CAZUFQ010000339.1:6535-7276 GCA_964618735.1 uncultured Enterobacteriaceae bacterium | reverse complement strand
TTTTTCCCGGGCAGGGTTGCTTGACGCCCGCCCGCCGCAAAAAACCAATTCTCCGGCGAATCGTACTGCATTGGCGAGAACGACGCCGGGATCAGCATCTTCGTCGTTTGACTCACCAAGAATTCTCTTGTATTAGGCGGCCACGTTGGTTGCTTGAACGCTTCGGCGCGGATGCGATCGCGTTCGTTAAAATCTTTGTAGGCCCAGATATGCACGAATTTGTTGATCGCGCCCACTTCACTGGTCCAGCACGCCGCCAGTGGTGAGAGCTTAATGCGATCAGGGATCGACTTTGACCAGCGCTCTAACACCTGAGGTATGGTTCCCGGCTGATACGTATAAATACGCATCTCATACACGCCGCCCAGTTGTTTCTTGCCGAGCGGCTCCATAAAGGGCGCTGGGACAAAAATCTCGGACTCCATGTCCACGATGAATTCCCCGAGCTTGGGCGGCCAGTTGGGGTCTTTCATCGCTTGCGTGCGGGCGTCCATGCGATGTTGCAAGTTCTCGTATGGCCACACATGAATGATTTGATTGAGTGGTCCAAGCTCGGTATGCCAGAATGCTCCAAGGGAAGAGTATTTCTCGCGGTGTGGCAATGCCTCGGCAAAGCGCTTCTCACATTCTGGGATTGCGCCAGGCTTCAACGTATAGGTGCGGACTTCATAAATCATGGTGCGCCTCCTTTGTATAAGCTAACGGTTGCACTGTAGCGCATTTTAGGGTGAAAGAAAAATT
>CAZUFQ010000339.1:3949-6525 GCA_964618735.1 uncultured Enterobacteriaceae bacterium | reverse complement strand
TTGGGGCTTCTTATGTCAGATCTGGATTACTCATTGCGATTCTTCTGTAAGGAGGAATGCCATGAAATCTAGACCATTCCGCTCAATCTTAACCGCAGGTGCTCTGCTCTCCTTGTTCTGCTTATCTGCGCCTAGCCTGGCGCAGAACATCCCTCGCGCTGATTTGGGAAAAATCATCGAGTACGCACAGTTGAGCGAAGCGGTCTATCATGGCCCCTTCGCGCCGTTGCCTGCAGGGTGGGCGTGGATCGATGGCGGAGAAAGCATTTCGGGTTTGAAATGGGCGCTATACGAACATCAGACTCATGATGGGAAAACCGACTGGGTGCTCTCTTTCGCTGGCACAGAAGATTGGCGAGATTTGTACGGTGATATCGATCAATCCCTACGAAGCGGTATCGCCGGCACCCCTTTGAGGTTCCCGTTTGGTATCCCCACGGCTCAGTATCAAGAGGCTTTACAGATTGCGACAAAACTCATAAGCGTCAAGGACAAAACACGCCTGATCTCCCTTATCCCCGTGGGACACTCCTTGGGTGGTGGGTTGGCGCAGTACGTCGCGAGGATGCTCGGTATTGGGGCTGTCTCGTTTAATGCAGCAGCCTTAGGTCCAGAAACCATCCAGAGCCTCCCGCCCCCTTTACAGACGACCGACAGCCCGCTGCTGATTGATATCTCCACGAGTGGCGATTTCGTGTATGGTGGCACCGCACGGATTCCCGGGAATCGCCATTTCGGTGTGCCCTATCAGATAGACCCGGTGCCCGGAACACCGAACATTATGCCGCTGGACGCACCCCTCATCGCTTCGCTGGCCTGGAAAGAAAAGATGGCCGATCTCGAGGCGCGCCATGCTATGACGAATATGATTAAGGCGTTGCAGTACCAACAGGCCTACGGGGCATTCCAACCGAAGAACCATGGGGCACAGGCGGAAACCATTCCTTCCGCGGCAATTCCCAATTGGTGGACCGTCGCCTCGCCTGGGAAACACGAAGGGCAATTACTGGCCGAAGCCCGCATGATGACGGACATGGCGCGCAACGCCAAGCGTGTGGTCGTTGCCGGAGACGGACCAGCAGCGGATCTCATGGCGCAGCGTATGACGGAGAAGCTCGGCGCCGGAAACGTCGTCCGTCTTGCTGGGGCAGTAGACTCTGAGCGCACGCAGCGTCAGGCCCATCAGGTTGGGGCCGATCTCATCTTGGGAGTTCGGTCTTCCTCAAGCCGCTCGCGAGTGGACCCACAGACCGAGGAGCGAATCGCAGAATTGCGCGAGCCTTTTGAAAACATAGTCGCTATCATCAAGACAACCACCGAAGCCCTGCACCAGTTTAATCTAGCGGCGAAAACGAACAATAAGATTGCCCAGTGGTTTGTGAATCCTGGCACCGAGCACCAGCAACATGTTTTGAAGGGTGCAGACGCAGTCTATGGTCTCCTGACGGCGTTCGAGCAGGATCAGGCGATGGCGAGTCGTGGAGAATTTGCCCTTGTCCGCTCCCACACGCTTGAAGAAACCGCGCGGATCGGGCTCGATTATCTCTTGCCTCAGATGCGTGAGATCCTCCAGAAGAACGGAAAAGCTGGTCTGGTGTTCCCGACCTTCGGCGCCGTGGACGGCGTGACGGCGGTAGCACGTCAGATTGGCTCCGGCTCAGTCGATCTCGAAACACTCACGCATTATCTCGATGCTGCCAATAGTACGGCCTGGGGCGCACTTGGGCTCGTGAGTTCCGGCGGCAACACGAAGATCGCTGAAGTGTACGAGAGTTTCGGGAGCACCGTTGCAAAAGTCGCTCGTGACACCAGCAAAGGGTGGTTTGAAAGAACATGGGCGCAGGCTCACGGTCAGCCGCTCACCTTGGAGGCCATGTGGCGTACACTCCAAGAAAGTAACGTCTACCGCAATATCAAAGTGCAAACGATTGAGCAGTTGTTTGGCCAAGAGATCCTAGAACAAAGCGGGTTCAGTCGCGCGGACCTCGCTCGGCTCGACGCCGACGCGGCGCACTACGAGCAGCTTCGTCTTGCTCAGCCGCGTCCCACAAGTCAGCCTGTACAACAAAACCTTTCCGCTAAAGTGAAAGACTCTTCGTCGTCTTCCGTTCCGAACGTGGGTGGGATCTGGGGACAGGTCAACATTGATAACAATGCCTTTGGCCACATTGAAGGAGGTCAACAATGAAAACACAGCGACATGACAGCAAGTGGGTGGCACGGCAGGCGCTCATCGTGCTCATAGTGGGTGCTTTGGGCGCGACGACAGCAGCCTGCAAACGAGTGCGAATCGAGACGTCTACGCACCAACCTGTGATCAACAGTGGTATCCACCCGGTGACGTTATCATTGTCTACCACTACGCCAACGCTCGCACTCTCGCTTACTGCCCTGCAGCAAGCCGCAGAACGACAGAAGCAGGCGCTGCCTGACGCAATGGTCATGCTCGGCGGTGTGAACCGGCTGCGTGGTCTGATGCTGGAGCCGAACGGCGAAGTGATCGTGCTGGGCGACCATGACCTAGAGAGCACGTCGATCCACCTTGACGATGTAGCGCCTGTCTCGCGCAACGCTTT
>CAZUFQ010000339.1:0-3939 GCA_964618735.1 uncultured Enterobacteriaceae bacterium | reverse complement strand
AGCGGCGCGCCCAGGGGCTTCTCGCGGCTCCGGAGGCGGCATACGCTGGCACCCCGCTTGGGGTGTCCATCGATCCTCAGGCTGGCACTAGACGAGACCCTTGGACAATCCAGCAGGTCAGCGTGTTCGGCATGCCGCGCACCACGAGCATGGCGCAACGCCAGGTTGCCATTGACTACGATTTGAAAAAGGTCAGCGCTGGGATTATGGCGCTCTCTAGCGACATCACCGGAACGTATGAACTCCTGCGCACCTCGTCTCCTGTTTGTTCCGGCGATAGCACTCGGCAGATGGAGTCCGTCCATCGCTTCTGGTTCTGTGCGCGCTATCCTGATGCCGCGCCGCGTTTTGCGGAAGAGGACGGAGTGATCCTCATCGTCAATCCGGTCAGCGTGCAATTGCTCACTGAACAGGAGTTTCTCGATCGCACCGGACGCCGCTCCGGCTCGGCGCCGGCAGCCCCGCAGGCGCAGATGTTCGCGCAACTCGTGTCGCACTTGTTTACGACCCCACAGCCGCCGCGAGACTATCAGCAGTTATTGAGCGACTTTCGGCTTATCGAACTCGTGCAGTTGCTCGCGTTCAAAAAAGTCGATCCCAACGGGTTACGATATCTACTCTACCAACATCGCCTCGCGGAGATGCAGACGCCGGACTATGTGGGCGGTGTACGTCGCCGTGAAGAAGGTGAAGTGACCTGCGCTACACAGATCAACGAACGCTTGACTCCCCAAGGCAAGACGATCGAAAGCCAGGAACAAGTCCAACGGTATCAGTTGACCTATCGGGGTGGGGTCGAGGCCAAGGTGGAAGTGGCGGCAACGCATATACGCCCCGAGGCTCCCGGAGCCTTCGCGGAGTTGCGCCGTCGTGTGCGGGAGTCGCGCCCGTCCGCAACTGCTTGGGTGTGGGAGATTCGTTGAATCTTTCTCTGTTATTACGAGGAGCTAGAGGCGACGAAGCAGACTGACTCAAATCGGGAGGGAAGGAGTCATTGCGAGGAGTGAGGGCACTGAACAAATTACGACACGATCGTCGGAGGAAAGGTCTGTCAAACGAGCGTCAATCTTGGGATGCTCTCGCATCAGGTCGCTGAAGGCATTGGTATCCAGCAGGAAGATCATCGGTGCTCTTCCTCGTCGAACACTCCTTAGTCTTGCACCAAAAGCTTGGCCTCGGTAATCGCATGCTCCAACTCCTCGACCTCCTCCCATTGCAAATGGGGAAAGTCATACATCACTTGGCGGACTACCGCCGGCACGCCAAGCCGGAGAGGTACGGTCAAAGGCGCAACCGACACGCTGATCGCTTGTCCATCCGGGTAAGGAAGCGTTTCTTCCAATTCGATAGTTTTTCCTTTAGCAACCCCTTTGTAGTGCATTGACGTTTCTCCTGCTGTTGACCATACGCCCAATTCCCTACGGGGTCACCTCCGGCAGCGGTCGTGGGTCACCCTGCAAAATGAACGCGCCCCAGTAATAAGGATGACTGAACGGTCGATGATCGTCAGGCTGTTGCCCCAGGTGTTATAATTCCTCCTTCAATTTTTTTCTGTCCCCGGCCAGCCGCTCGATCGTCTCTGCGCTTAGCCAGCCGCCGTTTTTGAGTTGTCCTACCTTCAAGTCGCGCGTGTACCGCTGCGCGGACCGTAGCGCTTCGTCACGCGGCAGTTTGTGAGTCAACAGATGCTCGTAGAATTGCTCCATGAGTACGGCGGTGGCCAAATCATTTACTTTCCATAGGCTCATTACCAATGTCTTGGGTCCCGTTAGCATGAAGGCGCGCCGTAAGCCCCGAACCCGCCTTCACTGGGGCGGACACTGCCAAGTCCGGTCTCGCAAGCGCAGAGCACTAAACAAGTGGGTGTTGGGTAGATTGAGCCCGCCGCTTCACCTCTTTGTGGTTTGACAAGCTCTTCTACTTGTCATCCTTAGGGGTGAAGCCCTTTCCGTTCAATGTATTCTTGTTTATCTTGCTCTCTAAATTAAAGACTTCTCTGCTTTTCAAGTAAAGAGAGTTACTGTGCAGGACCGAATCTCTACCTCCAGAAGACCAACATGGCCCCCCGGTGATTTTGCAGCTCTTGCAACACTCGTTGAGCGTGACGCCCCTGAACTAGAATCTGTGTTACTTTTTGCGCGTGAAGGTTTGGGCTGCGGATTTGGGGATCGATTGCAAAGAGGGGATCACAAGGCCCATTCGGATATTGTGGGTGCTGTTTATGAAGCCCTACGATTGAGTCGCACTATTCGCTATGACTACGAGCCAGCCAATCCTGGAGTGAATGTTCAAGAGGTTCGACTTGCAGGTGAGATTCTCCGTACTGGGGTTGGTACATGCTTAGATTTAGCACTTCTGTTCGCTGCGCTATTGGAACGAGCACATTTAGCTCCTGCCATACTCGCTTTAGACACGGGCAACGGCTGGCATATCCTTGGGGGATATTTCATACCGGGAGAAAGTCCCCGTTCAGAGGTGGTGATACAAAATGTTGAGGAAATTCTTTATCTAGTGAACTCAGGTCATCTGGTTGTGATAGAAGCAACTGGTGTAGCACAAATCGGGGGAATGAAGAAGCCGTTTTCACAAGCATGTCGGGATGGCCTGGAGGCTTTGCGGAACACGATACCGCTAGCACTCGTGAACGTGCAGGTGGCGCGAGAACAAGGCATTCTCCCCATAAATGGGGAGAATCTACGTACATGGCACTTAGATTTAGAGGACAACAACCGTTTCCCCTTTTTCTATGTGCACCAACCATCACTGCCAGCTTTCTTTGTTGGTCGTATTGAGGAACTAACGCAACTGCAACAAGCTGCTCAGGAGTTCACGCCGAGCATTGTTGTCGTGCTTGGAATGGGTGGCCAAGGCAAAACGACGCTCGTGCACCAATGGCTGCGTCAGCAAGAATCTCGACAGTTCTCAGCCGGTTTGTGGTGCACAGCCTACCGTGGCGAGTTTTCCTTCGACATGTTTCTTGATGAGGCCCTGCGGTACTTGTTAGAGGGGAAGTTTTACAAACGAGAGCTTCCAGAGGTAGCTGTCCGGTCCGCGAAACTGATCGGTTTACTTCAGCAACGACCCATCCTCATTGTAATCGATGGGATCGAACGCTGGCTCACTGGATGGCATCGTGGCAGGTATGACCGAGAAACGGCCGAAACCGTCGAAGAACGAACCGGTTATTTCACTGGTCTCGACGACTTTCTTCAAGTAGTCAGCGGCCTTGAAAATGGCTCTCACCTGATCTTGACAACTCGGGCAATGCCAGCCGTTTTGGATCATGTTTCCCATACGACTATTCCTGTACATGATGAGCCAGATCATGATCTTGCTCTCAAAGGACTCGATCCAGATGCGTCAGTGTTTTTGCTGCGTCGCCTCGGTGTAAAAGGCAGTGATGACAAGATGAAACAAGTTGCCGCCACATATGCGTATCATCCCCTAGCCCTGACAATCCTTGGTGGACTACTGAGCAAAAAATATGGTGGGCGGTTGGAGCAGATTCCCCAACTGTCCGCGTTAGATCCGAAGCATGCACTTTTCAAACTGCTTGACGATGTCCGACAGAACTTGCCAGGAGGGGCTGCGGCTGAACAGTTGCTGCGTGTGGCGTCCCATTGTCTGGAGAATCCCTCATTGATGGCCATTGCGACTGTGACCCCGAAGTTTTTAGGTTCTCTCAATGATTTGTTGGAACAAGCTGTGATCTTAGCCGATTGGAATTTGGTTAGCTGGGACGGTGCGGACCAAATCGTACGTCTTCATCCACTGGTGAAGCAGTATTTTTCCGGTCTGGCGGACGTGGCAGAAACAAAAATCCTCCATGAACGATTTTCTGCCTGGTATACCGAACAATCGGTCCCACATGATGCTTCCTCTCTCGAGCATGTCCTGCCACGCCTTCTGGCCATCGAACACGCCTTGCTTGCCGGCAAT
>CAZUFQ010000338.1:6044-7287 GCA_964618735.1 uncultured Enterobacteriaceae bacterium | reverse complement strand
CTATCTGGCCGGCGGCTGGGTCAATCAATATTTTGGCTGGCGTAACGCCTTCTTCCTCGTGGGCCTACCAGGACTCGTCCTCGCGCTGGTTCTCAGGCTCACGCTGCGGGAGCCGCCACGCGGGTACTCCGAAGGTCTCCATACTAAGGAGCGATCACTTGAAACAGAGCCCATCGGCGAGGTGCTCCGTTTTCTCTGGCGGCTCCGCTCTTTTCGTCATCTGGCTCTTGCTGCCGCCTTGTACGCATTCTGCGGCTACGGATCTCTCGCCTTCATGCCAGCCTTCATGATGCGCGTTCATGGCATGACCAATACTGCGGAACTCGGCCTCTGGCTGGGTTTGATTGCTGGAGTCTTTGCGGGAATTGGGACGTTTCTTGGCGGCGTCCTGAGTGATCGCTTGGCGACGCGTAGGAAAGATCTGCGCTGGTACCTGTGGATCTCTGCCGGAGCAACGCTATGTAGCCTCCCGTTCACTTTTTTGTTCTATCTATGGCCTGATGGGCGGATGGCTTTACTACTAAGCATTCCCGGCTCTATCCTCAGTCCGATGTGGCTGGGGCCGACGGGCGCCATGGCCCAGGGGCTGGTGAAACTACGCATGCGTGCAACCGCCTCAGCCATCTTGCTCTTTATCATCAATTTGATTGGCCTCGGTCTCGGGCCGCAGACCGTAGGGTTGGTCAGCGACCTCCTCACCCCAACGTACGGGAAAGAGGCGATTCGTTACGCGCTGCTCTTCGTCGTCGTTCCTGGAGGTATTTGGGGGGCAATCCACTACTTGCTCGCGGCGAGAACATTGCGCGAGGACCTGACCGCGAAAGAGCGATGATTGTAAAGAGGGGAAAAGACCATGCCACAAACGCCAACAGAACGCCAGACTTCGCCGCCGACTCACGAGCCACAGTCCAAGGTTATTCGCGAACCGCCGACCGGCAAAGAGTTCCTGGAAAAACTGCGTGACGGACGTGTCATCTATTTCGATGGCGAATTAGTGAAGGATGTGACAACTCACCCGGCTTTTGCCACTAGCGCGCGTTCGTATGCTCGGATGTACGACACGCTGCATGATCCGGAAAGGCGCGAACGGTTGACCTTTGTGACCGAGCGAGGCGCCCGGTCACATAAGTTCTACAAACTGCCTCGCACCCATCAGGACCTTTTCGAAGCCCGGGACGCGATCGCTGAGTGGGCCCGCCTCAGTTGGGGCACGCTCTCACGTGGACCGGATTACAAAGCCGCG
>CAZUFQ010000338.1:0-5944 GCA_964618735.1 uncultured Enterobacteriaceae bacterium | reverse complement strand
GTGGGCCCGCCTCAGTTGGGGCACGCTCTCACGTGGACCGGATTACAAAGCCGCGCTGGTCGGGACCTTAGCCGGCGACGCTGACTTCTACGGCGAGTACGCCCCCAATGTGCGGCGTTGGTATGAAAAGATTGCCGACGAGGTGATGTTCGTCAATCTGAGTTTGGCCAACCCCGCTGGCGACCGCTCGAAGCCTCCGGCTGAACAGCGGGATGTGTACCTTCATGTGGTCAAAGAGCGCGACGACGGCATCATTGTGCGTGGCGCTCGCCTTGTGTCTACCGGGGCCGCTTTTAGTCATGTAACCTACATGAGCCAGTACATTCCGATCACTGGGCTTTCTGAAAACGAAGAAGACTTCGCACTCGCCTTTTTTGTGCCCTTTACTGCACCGGGCATTAAGTTCATCGGGCGCTATTCCTACGAATACCTGGCGAAGAAGATCGGCTCGCCTTTTGATTACCCACTTTCCAGCCGCTTCGATGAGTCCGATCTTAGCATCGTACTCGACGACGTGTTCATTCCTTGGGAGGATATCATCGCGTATCGCAACCCGACCGTCGTGAATGGTCTCTTCCCTCGGGGCTTCGCTCAGCGCTTTGCTTTCCACGCCTCGACGCGCACGGCGGTGAAGCTTGATTTCATCTGTGGTCTTCTGCTGCGAGCGACAGAAATGCAGCAGCGGACCAATGCGCGTGAGGTCCAGGCTGCGATTGGAGAACTGCTCGGCATGCGCCACAACATTTGGGCCTTGTCCAGCGCAATGGCGGCTGACGCCCAGCCGGGGCCTGGAGGCTATCTGTTGCCGCATATTGGGTACGCATTGCAATGGCGTAATGTATATGGGGACACCTTCACTAAGGCCCGCACGATCTTTCAGAATGTGCTCTCCGGCAACCTGATCCAAATTCCTTCTTCGGCGCAGGACTTTAAGAACCCTGCAATCCGACCGTGGTTGGATCGGTACTGGAAAGCAGCAAACGCAACGGCGGAAGAGCGGGTCAAGCTCATCCGTTTGATTTGGGATATTTTCCTATCTGAGTTTGCCGGTCGAACCGAAGCCCACGAGCGGAACTTCGCCGGCGGTTACGAAGCAAATCGGGTCGAGACCTATCAAGCAGCAGAACACCTGGGACTCAACGCCGAAATGAAAGCAATGGTTGATGAATGCATGAGCCATTACGATCTCGATGGCTGGACGCATCCCACCTGGGCAAACGTGCCGTGGTCGATTCCCGAGAAGTAAAATGAGATAACAAGCTCCCTCTGTACAAAGAGACTACGGTAAATTAAGAACTACCCCCAAGGAGATGTGTATGACAAACGAACACAACGGCGTGTCGCTCAAAGGAGCAATCGACGCCGATGGACATATCTTGGAGCCTCCCGATCTGTGGGAGAAATACCTCGAACCTCAGTATCGCGACCGGGCGATGCGGATTCGCACCAACAGTGAAGGTTTGGAATACATGGAAGTAGACGGCAAACCGATGTGGACCGGGTATCCAGGTTTTCCCGGTTCACTTGGAGGGATGGGTGCGACGAATCTCGACCCCGGCCCCGAGCTGACTTATATAAAGGGAGCCCCGGCGGCTGCGATGAACGCCAAAGCACGGCTTGCTCGTATGGATGGTGAGGGAGTGGTCAAGTCGGTGTTGTACCCCACCTTGGGGCTCTTCCTCGGAGAAATCAAAGATCCAGACCTCTATGCAGCGCATTGTCGAGCTTACAACCGTTGGATCGTCGACTTCTGTTCCGACTCGGGCGGCCGGTTGGTTCCGATCGCGCAGGTATCATTGGATGACGACCCCAAAGAGGCGGCCCGCGAATTAGAGCGAGCGGTCAAGGCAGGCGCCAAAGGCGGATTCTTTTTGCCGTTCAACTGGAAGCGCAAATCACCCGGGCACCCGGACTTCGATCCCTTGTGGTCCAAGGCGCAAGAGCTGGATATTCCTCTCGCGATCCACCCCACGGCTGATCCACCGGAGTTGGATGTGCATAAGCGTTTCGAGGAACTTGCCCAGGGCGAGTCATTTAGCTTCACGTGGTACATGGACGTTCTCGTGGCGCAGGGCATGATGCAGTCCTTTGTTTCGCTCTTTCATTACGGACTCTTCGATCGATTTCCTCAAGTAAAGATGGTGGTGCTGGAATCGCAAGCGGGTTGGATCGGTTATTTGCTCGATCGCATGGACGCCGTGTACCGAGTTCCGCTCGGCAAGACCACAGAGATGAAGGAATCTCCCAGCACCTATTTTCAGCGGCAATGTTGGATCTCGGCTGACCCGGATGAAAAGACCGTATCCTCCGTCATCCAAGTAGTAGGGAGCGAGCGCTTTTTCTGGGCGTCGGACTTCCCACACCCTGATCATATCGGACATTACATGGAGGCCCTGGGAGAGATGGTGGAGCTGCTATCCGAGACGGCGCGCCGACAGGTCCTCTGGGAAAATGTCAGTCAGGTGTATAAGCTCGGAGAGTAACAATAACAAGTAAATTAAGTAAATTTGGCAAACAAGTCGGATGCATGACACAATCCTGGTCGATGTGAAACTGACAGCAAAATCCCCTCCCCCCCTTTGGCAAAGGGGGGAAAGCGCGCAGCGCGGGGGGATTTTTTCGAATGAGAAAAGTTTGCGGGAAGAGGGCGTGACACAATGACTCGACTGACGAAACTGAGCCGGTCCATTGCCGGTAAGACAGCGCTTGTGACTGGGGCCGCTAGCGGCATGGGCCGAGCAACAGCACATCTTTTTGCCGATGAAGGAGCCAAGGTCGCCGTTTTGGATCGCAACGAGGAAGGGGTAAACACAGTGGTCCGCGAGATCACCGAAGCCGGAGGAACTGCTCAAGGATGGGTGCTGGATCTGGCTCAGGGCGAGAAGATTACGCCCACGGTTGTCGCCATTGCCGAGCATTTCGGCGGGCTCGACATTCTTATCAACAACGCTGGGATCAACGCGTCCGGTCGCATTCAGAGTAGTAGATATGAGGACGTGTGGGAACGTTGCTTTACCATTAACCTGGCGGCGCATCACCGCCTCATTCGTGCGGCCCTCCCCTACCTGAGCAAAAGTGGCGCGGGGCGGATTGTCAACATTGCTTCGACCGAGGGTGTGGGAGGCAGCGCTTTTAGCAGTCCCTATACCGCAGCCAAGCACGGCGTAGTCGGCCTGACGCGTGCGCTCGCCGTTGAGTTGGGGACACAAGGAGTGACGGTAAACTGTATCTGCCCGGGGGCGATTCACACCGGGTTAACTGCAGAGATTCCCGACAAGGCGAAGGAGATTTTTGCTCGCCGTCGGGTGCCGCTCAAACGCTATGGCAATCCCGAAGAAGTGGCGCACGCGACTCTGAGCTTAGTCCTTCCCGCCGCGTCGTATATCAACGGGGCGACGGTAGTGGTTGACGGCGGATTCACCATTCAAAACAATGGCGGACCTTTGAATCCTTCTTGAGCTTTTTTCACCTATAGAAACGTCACAGCAAAGGGTAGAGGGAAATATATGTGAGCCCTCGTGACTGCCAGTTCCCTCGCCCCTTAGGGGAGAGGGCTAGGGTGAGGGGATATCTGCAGCACTCACCCTCTCCTGTGTCCTCTCCCCTCAAGGGAGAGGAGAGAAGGCCCTCGCTCCGCATCCCCTATTTTGATGTGTCTTCCCTAATAGAACTTATAGAGCAGCTACGACTTCACACTGCGCTTGCTCACAGGTGTTGGCGCTATCGGAGACCGTAGCCCGGTGCATCTCGCGCACCCAGCGTAAGTCGTCGTAGTCGGAGCCGCGATGCATGGTGCAGCGGTTATCCCACATGACAAGGTCATGAACCCGCCAGCGATGCGTATACACGAATTGCCGCTGCGTCGCGTGGGCGAGCAGTTCATCGATCAGAGCGCGGCCTTCCTCCTCCGGCATCCCTTGAACCCGCCCAGCGTGCGATGCGATATAGAGCGACTTGCGTTTGTTTTCAGGAATCGTCCGCGCCATCATTTGCGGCACCGGCGGGAGGGTCGTCTGCTCCGCTTCAGTGAAATCCGAGAAACTCGTCTTCGCGCGAGAATACGCCAGCGAATGTTCGGCCACGAGTCCGTCGAGTCGCCGCTTCATGTTCTCCGGGAGCGCATCATAAGCAGCACGGAGATCAGCAAATTCCGTGTGTCCGCCGATCGGTGGAATGACCAGAGCATAAAGAAGAGAAGCTCGAGCTGGGAGATACTTGAAGGAACTGTCAGTATGCCACAAGCGGTTGCCGAGATTAAACTGGCGCATGCGGCTTTGTGCTCCCCAGATTTTGTTTTTCAGTGTGAGATTTGAAACGTCGATGAGATCCGGCGTCAAGCGAAATTTTGCATTTTTATTCACCGTAAAGAGGTTCGACTCCAGGGGGCCTATGTAGCGCGCAAACGCGAGCTGCTGCTCCTCTGTAAGATTTTGCGCGGGAAAGATGAGGACCGCATAGTCCCAAAAGGCTTGTTTGATTTCATCAACTTCAGCCGCAGTCAATGGCTGTGATAAATCGACATTACCAATCTCGGCCACAAAACTGGAGGTAATCGGATACACACTGATTGTCATGCTAGCCCTCCTTTACGTACGCATCCGTGTAGTGGGCATGATCATACGATATTGTCTTGGCGGCGACTAGCTTCCCTGGGGCCGCTACGACATGATTTCCGTTTCAACACCAACTATGTCATGAAACCGCGCGTAGTCGATGCGCCGTTGCCCATCGGGGAGACGGGATAACACCTCGACAAATTGGGCTCCCCATACAATATCTCGGGCAGTGTAAATATGGCGTGCGTGGACCGTCTGTGCGAAGGTCTCGTCGAGCCCGATCAGAGAAACAACAATCTCTGTATCCGCCGCCACCAAGGACGCCGGGGTCGCCCCGAATAAGGGGCTCTGGTCGGTAATCGGGTGTATCGCCGTCCAGGTCATGGTGAACAACGCATGTTGGCGCCGGACCAGCTCAAGGTCATAGAGACGCCGGAAGCTTTCTCCTTCAAGGGTGATTTCCTCTCGGAGCAGCACGAGGTGGATCTGCGCCTCTACGATCTGATTGCCCCGCGCATTCGCCATGCGAAACACAAGCGAAGGAACGCCGTCCCGCTGAGTGATGACAGCAACCCGACTAAACAGCACGCGCGCACTTGGACGCGAGAACTTGGCGAAGATCAACCCCGTCATCAGAGCGAAACCAAGCACTCCCGTCAGGGCTTCAATGGTGACCAAGAGATTGGCGAAGAAGGAGTGAGGAACCATCTGGCCATAGCCAATCGTCGCCATCGTCTGGATACTGAAAAAGAAAGCGTCACGGAAGGAGCCCGCCCGCGCGTGCTCAATACCGCCAGGGTCCAGTAGATAGCCGAGAGCAAAGAAGCTGTTGCCTGCGATATAGCAGGCCGCCACGATCAGCACAAGCCGCGGCCAGGAGGCAACAAGCAAAAAATGATACAGGTCTCCGAGGGGGCCGGTGTGAACCCTCTCGGATTTTTCCTGCTTTCTCTGATCGTCGTGAGGCACGCCTTTTCCCCTTTCTCGGCAAGGCTGGAAGGACCTACAGCTTGAGGGTCATCTTTTCACGGCGACCTCTTCATTTGAAGAGTTTGGTTTCGTCATGCCAGCGAAGGCTGGCATCCAGGGAGATTCGGCACTTGCCTTCGGTTATACTTCCTGGATTCCGGGTCTCGCGTTGCTCGCCCGGAATGACGTGGCCATCGGTTATCCCTCATCTTTACTGTAGTGGGCTACTGGAGTGCGTTCCCCGGTAATCAAGCGCGCAGAACGATTATGCGTCACGTAATTCCACGCCCATTGGACCAGGACCAGCAGCCGGTTTTCAAATTCTACGAGGTACAAGAGATGGACAAACAGCCAGACCAGCCACGCCCAGCTCCCGGACAGCCGCACCCGCCCCAAATCAGCTATTGCCGCCCCCCGTC
>CAZUFQ010000337.1:0-7291 GCA_964618735.1 uncultured Enterobacteriaceae bacterium | reverse complement strand
GGCACAGCCGGAGATCCGGACACCTGGAGCTAACACACTGCGGACCCACCTGTACACCACCAGCGGTCACCACTTCATACCCTTGTTGCTCCAAGAGGCGACAGAGAGCAAACCGCACGGCCGCATCGTCGTCGATGACTAAGATACGCGCCATGTCTGTGGCTTCCTTTCTCCCGGCCCACGGCGCAGGCGTGGAGGGGTATTGAATAGCCGGGGGGTGAGGTTGGAATGTGGCGGGTTCTCTAAGCGCGACGCCGTCACTGAGGCGTAGGGAAGACGCCTTCCTTCCTTAGCGCTGCTGTCGAGACCTGCTCTGCATAGGGATGTCCGCCGCGGCTCTCTCCCAGAGCACTCGGCTCGTTCCGCTGCACTGCTCATCAGGTTCCTCCCGTCCTTGTGCTCTGGGAACGGCGCCGCTCATCAACCAGCGCCACACGAATTGTCCCTTCCCGGCGCCATCGTGCCAAACCACAAATGCAAAGAGAAGAGGGCCGCGGTGCACGCGATGGCTCTTCCTGTGAGGATACATTTTGGCTCTGTCGCAAACTTTTAAACGTATACTACATGTTGGAATATAAAATAGACAAACCTACTAGGGGGTGTAGGTAACAAACTGTTACTATCAGCTTTGCGACAGAGCTTGCCTAACCGCACACTTCCTTTTCCGCAAACCTTTCAAAAGTGTCATCTCCCGGTAATCTTCCAGCAAGGTTCTTCTGGTCTATTATTCAGAGACGTGAGACAGGCTTTGCAAAGGTACCACACCATACGGAAAGAGGAAAGAAATGGACCACGGCCCACTACGGCGCGCCGCTGGCAGCGTCTCAAATGGAACCTACACTTTTGTCATGAAAGGACGTATTTATGCAAAAGGCCACACGAGCAGTCGCCCTTGGCATTCCTCTAACCCTGCTCGCTCCTCTTGCAACTTCTTCCTGGGTCTCTGCAGAGTCTGAACAACATACCCCGACAGCCACAACCACGGCGCAAACGCCTGCGCCACACGGAACAATTGTCATTCGCACCGCACAGAAGAAGGATTTCCCTGGACTTGCCAAAGTGTCCTTACCCCTCGCGATGCGCATGGCCTTGGGACAGGTTCCGGGAGACGTGCTGAAAGCCGAGACCAGGGAAAAGAACGGCTTTCTCGTGCATGAGGTCGAAGTCGTCGCCCCTGACAAGTCCATCGTGGAGTTCACCGTTGACGCGGGTACTGGCGCCATTCTGCGGCAGGCGGTCGATCACTCGGATGATAAGGAACAGGGCGAACACGAAGATGATAACGACGAGGACTGATTGTTCTACCTGTGGCAACCTTTCACAACTGTAATGTTCGCGAAAGGTTATGTCGGTAATGTCTACTAGGAATGGCGGCGGAAGAACGGGTGTCCCTGCCGTCCAATTGACCCAAACAGGAGTCTCGTGGCCCCTCCACTACCGAAACATCTCCTATGTCTCTCCACCGCTTTGCTCCTGACGGCGTCCCCCAGGATTCTTCTTGTCTCCCTGTTGCAGCGCCGACTGTTCGCCGTTGGCGGGCTCGACAATATCCGCCGTCGTAGTGCTCGGAAACACATCGGGGCACAGACCCTCATTCGTCACGGCCTCTTCGCTCACATCCGCAATCCACTCTATGTCGGCAATCTGCTGATCGTGACCGGCTTGGTGGTGATTGCCAACGGTCGCTGGTGGTACCTACTGGTCCTGCCAGGGTTTATAGGGATGTGCTGGGCAATTGTCTTTGCCGAAGAAGAGTTCCTCCAGCGGCAGTTCGGGCAGGAGTATACCGCCTACGTTCAAATAGTGAATCGGTTTGTGCCAACCGCTCCCGGTCTTTGCCAGTCCTTAGGAACCTCTCGGTTTTTCTGGGGGCGGACCC
The DNA here is from genome assembly GCA_964618735.1 of uncultured Enterobacteriaceae bacterium. GTDB lineage: Bacteria > Desulfobacterota > Binatia > Bin18 > Bin18 > SYOC01. Next base: position 5,412 of record CAZUFQ010000337.1, on the reverse strand, counting down.
TGAGAAAAGAGACTGGTGTCCTTTCCACGTGGCTGTTCGCCGTCATCGTCCTGCTTGTCTGGGAGCAGTGGACGCAAGATGGCGTAGCGGCATGGACACTGGGATTCTGCAACTCCTCTTCATATTGTTCTTCGTCCTCTTTACCTATAGAGGCGTGCTTTGGTTGCGCTGGTGGGGAAAGAAACGTGCATAAATGAAACTTGTCCTTAATCGACGGATCATCGCTTGGCGAGGAGCTCTGGACATGGCGGGCTCCGGAACTTCTACAACTTCGCTAACAATAAGGAGGAAATGGCTATGACCCCCTCACAGGCACGATGGTCTTTCGCCGTAGTGGTTGGCGTCCTCTCATTCCTGATCTGTTTGTCCGCCCGACAGCTGGCTTCCCAGGTGCGGTTCGGATTGGAATTCCGCGGCGGCTACGAGATCTACTACGTGGCCTCACCAGTGGAGGGCAAAGCCCAGGTTTCGGCGGCAGATATGCTCGTAACGGCGAATATCCTGCGCCAGCGAGCCGACAGCATTGGCATGGCCGAGCCCGAAATTCACGTCGAGGGCGAGAACCACATTCGGGTCAAATTGGCCGGACTCACGTCTGCAGACGAGTCTCGATCGCTCCTTGGCAACACGCACGGCTTACCCATCGTACTCACTGAAAAGTATACGCAGACGGTCGGCAGTGTACTGGGAGAAACCGCATTGCAAGAAACGCTGACAGCCGGTGCTCTCGGTGTGGCCTGTATCTTTCTTTTTCTTTTGGTTTTGTATCGCGGTATGGGAATGATTGCCGCTTTCAGCACGCTTGTCTATTTGTGGTTGCTCGTCACTGTTTTCACCTTCTCTCACGCAACGCTGTCGTTGTCAGCTGTGGTCGCGTTTGTGCTCGGCATTGGGATGGCTGCTGACGCCAGCATCATTTGCTTTGAGCGCGTACGGGAAGAATGGTCAAGCGGTTACGCGCTAGCAAATGCGGTGCGGCTTGGTTTCAACGGATCATTATCAACAATACGAGACGCCAACCTTGTTACGGCGCTTGCCATGGTCGCGCTCTTTGTAGCTGGCATCGGCCCGATTCAAGGCTTCTCCTTAACAATGCTTGCGAGTATCATCATTGGGGTCAGCACGAATTTCTTCTTCGCGCGTGTACTCTGTGTGTGGCTGACGCAATCTCATGTGCTTCCCTCAGCTCTGCTTATCGGCTGTCAATCGAGCGAACGGGAAAGCAAATTTTGTGTCTTTGATTTTGTTGATTTCGGCAAAACAGCCATCGTTCTGTCGGCCTTCATCATCGTCACGGGAATACTCTACTACAGAGCGCATGGGTTAAACCTCGATATCGACTTCACCGCTGGCACGGCGCTTGACATCGACCTTGATCGTGCAATCGACCAAGAGACGGCAACACGCCTTATCTCAGAGGTCGGAGCGGCCCCGGATACCGTCGCCATCGGCGGCAAGGACAACACCCACATCGCTGCTCGTTTTGACGCGATTGTCAAGCCAGCGGAACTGAAGCGGATAATTTCTGCCTTCCAATCTCACTACCGCAGGGTGGAATACGAGGAAAATACCGCCGATCCGGGGGTCGCTCGCGACTTTGCCACACGGGCGATTTATGCCATCGTCGCCGCGTTTACGAGCATCCTGCTGTATATTGGCTTCCGTTTTTCCTGGTCGATTGCGTTGGCGACGGTAGCACCGATCGTTCACGACGTGCTGATCGTCTCAGCTATGTTCGCTCTGTTCAAACTTGAGATCGATGTGACGTATATCGCCGCGTTGTTGACCATTATCGGCTACTCACTCAATGATAAAATTGTGATCTTCGGTCGGATTCGAGAGAACCTAACACGCTTTTCCGACCGGAGGAGTGGTTCGCTTCAAGATCTTGTCAATGAGAGTATTCACCAAACGTTAAGGCGATCCATCTATACGGTGCTGACGGTCGTGTTGGCTTCGGCCTGCCTCTATCTCTTCGCCTGTGAGCCGCTACAAATGTTCGCTCTTGCCATCTTGATCGGGCTCATCGCGGGAGCCTATTCATCGATTTTTATATCCAGTGTGTTGTGGTTGTCTATTTGCGCACGAGGCAAAGCAATTCCCACTGCGACCGACTCGTATGTGCTAACACGTCGCGTCCGGGCGCTATTGGGGATGATAACTGCGGTCGGTGTCGGTGGATGGTTTACGATACCGAGTCTCATTCCCATGAAAGTCGAACAAGTCGCCCTTGCCGATAAGTTAAGCAGCGGCCCTCTTGGCGATCTTTCTCTATTTTCGCCAATCGCTTCAGAAAGTCTGGTCCTCGCGCAACGAGGCGACCTGAAGGGCGCAAAGGCGCGGATGAAGGATCTCGAAACGGCCTGGGATGAAGCCGAAGAGAGGCTGCAACCTCTGAGTCCGGAAGACTGGACGTTAGTGGACAAGTCCATTGATCGTGCCCTCGCGAAGGTGCGAGCCAAGGAGCCTGATCAGGAGGCGTGCGTCGCAGCTTTGCAAGCCCTTGTGACCAAATTTTCGACCATGAACAAGCCGAAGTAAAGGGATACGGATGGTCACTCCACTCACGCATTCACTGGTGTGATTAGTTGGGTTCAGTCTTGTGTTCGTTTGTGCGGTTCTCTAACTATGGGGACTTAGTGCTCCTCCTTTCTACACGAAGGGAGAAGGCGAGAGGCCACAGGCGTTTGGGAAATTTATACCTGCGGGGAGTGGATTCTGCCGCTACGAAACGGCCATATTGTTCCATCTCCTCTGTTTCATTGGTTAGGTGCTCTCCTATGCCAATGGAGAAGTCGGTGAACTTACTATCCGTTTCCCCCTCTGCAGTGGAGCGACAGATTCCCACGTTCCACACAGAAGCCCAGAGTACGATCACGCCGCTTCTATGCCGGACGCCACGTGGGCAGTACCGAGGCTCCTCCCACACTGCTCCCGGGGTAACGAAACTCCCCCCAGTTTTGACGTCGCCTACAGCACATCTCAATTGGATGCGACCTCAGAGCCACAATGACGAAACCAGCCTTGAAAGTCCTCAAGGTTCAGAGTCTGTAACGCGTTCGTCAGCGCAGCATCGAGCAAGGCACGGGTGCGAGCTGCGCAGCCACGGAGAAACGTCTTGAGGTTAGCCCAACATGGTTCGATAGGGGAGAAATCGGGCGAATAGGGAGGTAAAAAGAGCACCGTGCCGCCCACCGTGCACACCGCCTGCTCAATCGTGGAGGCATGAGGCACGGCCAAATTGTCTAACACGACGACATCGCCTGGTTGGAGGGCGGGACTCAAGATCTGACTCACAAAGATGTCAAAGATCGCGGTATCCACTGCGCCCTCGACACTCATCGTCGCAATCATGCCGCGCAGCCCGAGCGCCCCAATCACCGAGAGGTTCGCACCATGGTTCCGGGGCACGCACCCCTAAGCTCGTTGGCCTCGTGGAGCCCGGGCATAGCGCCGCGTCAACGCGGTATGCGTGCTGGTCTCGTCCACAAAAATTAATCGTGCACTCGCCAGGGGGGGTCACCTGGGCGCGACGCCGCCCGTTTGCACTCATCCCGCTCGCTGGCCACTAGTGTTTTTTTCCGTGGAAGGTCGAGACGCTGCAGCACCAGTCCCACCGTCGCTCGACTCACCCGTCTCCCCAAGGTCGTCACCACATAGGTATGCCCCTCGCTGATTGTGGGGTCATTGCAGGTCCGGAGAATATAAGTCCGTACTTGCTCCCGCTGTGGCTCCTCCAGTTTGGTCCCCTGCCCCCCGCCATGCGGTTTGGGGGCGAGAGTGCCCGTCTCGCGCCGCTGGCGCAGGAGCTTCTTGATGAACGTACAACTCACGCCCAAAAGCGTGGCGACTTCCTGTTGCGTTCCTACCTGGCGATCCATCGCCTCGACCACGCGCGTCCGCAGGTCCAACGCATAGGTTTTCATGGCTCCTACTGAGCTAGATTGCTTAGACTCATGCAAGTGAGACATGCTGTAGGAGTTTACGGCACGCCCTCAGCGGTTTCGCTTGCGCTCGTCTTCGTACCCTTCACCTAACAACCTCTCGGGCTTGCCTTTTCCTTAACGCTCACCACAGCAGCTCTTTACCGTTACAACTTAAGGTGGTTTGGAGCCTGAGCTTGTACACCGGCTCCGAGGGGCCTTCCCTCATTTTCCATGTTGCATCGCATTCCAGCGCTCTCTGGCTCTGCATTCGCGGCACACTTTCGTCGACTCGTCAGGAGGTGCCGACCGAGGGGGCGTAAACGCAGCACCGCTTCTCGAACGCCGGGACCTACCGCTGCACCCAGCGCAGGATCGTGGTGTGTGCGATATCGCCATGCCGTTCCGCCATCATCTCCACCAAGTCTCGGTAACTTAACTTGTAGGTCACATACCAACGAACGCAGAGCGCGATGATCTCGTGATTAAAGTGACGGCCTTTGAATAGCGTGACGGCAGACTCTTGGGGAAGATTCATAACATAGAAATATCACTGTCATTCCAGGTTTGCACCGGAACCAAAGTGAGTCGTTACTGAATTGCCCCTTTATGTGCAGCACGTCACGGCTACCGTCTCCTGATGAGAGAGTTTCTATGGGATCCTAGAAGCGCGATCCCGTGATTCTGCGAACCCTCTTCATTTTCTGCCGATGGCCTGCATGATTTTGAAGAACACATCAGAATTGTCCATGATACCAGTAAACAATGCGGCATGCGGCCCCAAGGCGGAGAGCGGGATATCATTCGCTGTATGCGCCGCTACGACATCCTCAATCTGACCAGTGACGAGAAACCCTCCTGCTTCGTCGCGTTTCAAGGGGTTGGCCGGGTACAGGTTGAGTGGAGGCTGGCCGACAAAAGGCTGCTGGCTATCCTGAAGCGGCAGGGCGTTGGTTAGCCAATCCTCGAAGCGATCGGCGTTTGCTGCATACCCGATGAGCATCCGCCGGTCGATGTCTGTGGTGACTGGATAGCCGTCCGCCGCGATGTCATACTGCGGGAACCCTGCAGCGTCATAGGTGCCGACAACGCCGCCCCGGGGTCCGCCTGGCTGCGTGCCGAGCCCAGACTGAGAACGGGTCACTAAGTCCGTATTGCTGACTCGCGAGCCGCCGATGATGCTTACGCCCGCACACTCGTGATCAGCAGTAACAATGACCAGAGTGCTTGGGTCGTCCTCGGCGAATCTTTTCCCGACCGCGATGGCACGATCAAACTCAATCGTATCCAAAATCCAGCGCTCAGTATCCATATTATGCGCTTGCTTATCAATGGACGCGCCTTCGACCATGAGGACGAACCCTTTCTTATTCTTGCTCAATACTTGTAGCGCTTTTGCTATCATCTCATCGAGCATCGGCTGGTCGGGGAATCCATAGGCTTCAAGCAAGAATAACTTCCGGATTATGAACCGAGGTGATAGGCTGCC
>CAZUFQ010000336.1:0-7296 GCA_964618735.1 uncultured Enterobacteriaceae bacterium | reverse complement strand
TCTTTACCCCTCACCCTCTCCCCCAAGGGGCGAGGGGATTTTCGGGGGAATGACGTAGCCACTGTCGGCTCCTTTATCTTTGTCGGTGGCGATCTCTAGAGCGATTCTCATTCTGCGCAAGCGTAAAGGAACCTGCCCCGCCTCTCCGGAGTGAAATGAATTGTTACTCATTAACATTTTACGGACTTTGTTCTGCTTGACCGCGCCACTTTCTCCCACGGAGAAAGTGTCACAATTTGTCACGATAGCGCTTCCGACCCAAGCGGCGCCAAATTTTGTCACTCATAACATTTTCTTGCCTTACTCTCCAAGTCGTTTTTTCCGATCCCCGGCGCGATTTTCCTTAATTCCTTTGAGTTTCTCTCTATATACATCGGCAAAATCTTCCCAGATGAGTTTGGCATCAGGATTGCTGCTTTCAAGCACCAACAGAGGCAATCAAGACCTGCACCAGACAGCTTGCACCGCAGCATAGAAGCAGAAAGGAGAGAGACAACGACAATACCCAGTGAGGCAACAATGGCAACAATAAATCAGGCAACAACAATTTCACTAAATCGAGAAAGGAATATGCACATGGCAAATACCGTTAAGAATCAAAAAGGCTTCACCCTCATCGAACTCCTCGTCGTCGTCGCCATCATCGGCATCTTGGCCGCTATCGCAATCCCGCAATTCGCTTCCTACCGGCAACAGGCCTTCTGCGCTCGCGTAGAATCGGACGTCAAAAATGCGGTGACCACCCTCGAAGCTACGTATGCGAAGACAGAAAGTTACGACAGCCCAGGTCTCGTCAACAGCGCTGGCGTAACCCTGGCGACCACCTATGCTGGCACTGCGGCGGGCAATGTCACGGGCTCCCACACCGACTGCCCCAATGGCACCTATACCTTTGACAGCACCACCGGCCAGTACACCTGGCAATAACAACTCAACGATCATGCCAACAAAAGCCGGCGTTCCTTCGGGGCGTCGGCTTTTTGTTTTTTTGCGGTTCGACCTCGTTCTTCATCTTCTCCGCCCCAGTTTTTCCTCGCCAGACGTTATCCTCATTGTCTTGGCTTATCGAGAAAAATGCGAGTCGGTATACTCTTTGCACTAAGGATCTTATCAATCTTTCTTCTTTAAGGAGTCCACTCTCATGAGCAACAAAAAAGGATTCACGCTAATTGAGTTATTAGTGGTCGTTGCGATTATCGGTATCCTGGCGGCGATTGCGATTCCCCAGTTTGCCCAATACCGGGCCTCGGCATTTTGTGCTCGCACTGAGTCCGACGCCAAGAATGCCTTTGTCGCAATGGAGGCCTATTATGCGAAAAATCTCATCTATGGAAGCCTGAGTGACACTAATTTCCAGGGAACGGTAGGTGTGACGATTGCCGTACAAAGCACCACGCCTCTTGTCATTGAGGCTACAGATACAACAGGTTTTTGCCCCCAAGGCTCCACCTACACGCTGAGTGAATCTAGCGGCGTAGGTCAGTGGAGTTAATTGCCCCAGCGCCAGGACAAAAAGGGGAAAGATTTTCCCTCCGCCGCCAGAATTATTTGTCTAGCTCATGAAGAAGATCGGTCAGAATTTGCACGCCCTCTCGGATACTGGCAAGGGAGAGACGTTCGTCCGTTCCATGGACTCGGCGCGCATCCTCTTCCGCGATCGGAAGACCAGAGAAGCCATAGCTCACAATTCCTTTGCGCCGGAAATAGTGCGCGTCTGTAAATCCCCCAAGGACCGCAGGCACCACGGGCGCTTGCGGGTCATACCGCTCGGCTACAGCGCGAATGGCGCGAAACAGCGGCGTCTCCGCTTCAGAGGCAAGCGAGGGAAAATTCATCAACACAGAAAACGCCACTTGAGGATCACCCACAACCTGTTCCAACTCTTTGACAAATTGCTGAGGGTCTTCTCCTGGCAGCAATCGGCAATCAAGCTGGGCGCGGGCGTGCGCTGGGATGACATTCGTTTTATTGCTTCCTTCCAACACGGTCGGTGAGATCGTGTTCCTCACTAACGCGTTATAACTGGGGTTAGCGAGAAACTCCTTGCGAAAAGTAGGATCTGTCAGCGATTCCCCCAAAGCACGGAGACGGGCGGCCCTCTCCGGCTCCTCTCGTGCTGCTAATGCAGTAAAGTACGCTTGGACAGCAGGAGTGACCTTGATTTCGGTTTCATGCTGCATGATCTTCGCGAGCGCTCGGATAAGGCGCGTCACGGCCGAATCCGGTAGTGGACGCGAGCCATGTCCAGCCGGTCCGCTGGATTCCAGTTGCAGCCAACAGGGAGCTTTTTCTGCAATGTCAACATCGTAAGAGCGCCCACCGTCTTTTACACGAATTCCTCCGCCCTCGGTGAGGAGAAATTCGGCGTCGGCAATAAGATCAAAATGATGATCGACAAACCACCCTGCGCCCTGTTGTCCGCCGGCCTCTTCATCCGCAGTTCCGAGAAAAATAATATCACGCTTCAACGGAGCCCCGGCGCGTTTCAGTAAAGCAAGCGTGAGAAACTGTACAATCGCAACACCTTTGCAATCGATTGCTCCTCGGCCGTACACGTAACCATCCTTCAGCACGCCAGCGAAGGGGTCAACCTGCCAATCCGCCTTCGTCGCCGGCACGACATCAAGGTGATGCAATAGAATAAGGGCTTTCTTTTCTCCCGAACCCTTAAGCCGCGCGTAGATCACGCCCCGGCCTGGCTGCGATTCGAAAAGTTGGGCGTCCAGCCCTTCTTGCGCCAGCACTTCTTTCCAAAACCGCGCTGCGGCAATTTCGTTGCCAGGCGGATTGGTCGTATCGACGCGAATATAACGGCTCAGCAGCCCGCCCGCCTCTTTTTCCGTCGCGTTCCAATCGGTCTCAGCTGCTCCCTGCGGAGCCTGAAGCAGGAGGGAACAGAAAAAAAAGAAGGAAGCAATTGCTTCCTTCTTTTTCCATGCCGACGCTTTCTTGGTCAACATCATAAAGTTCCCTCAACGATTGGCAAAGAGGTTCTCGATTTCTTCAGGCGTAATAGTATAGAGTTCCCCGCAAAATTCGCAGGTCACCATAGCTTTCCCTTCTTCCGCCACTAGTGCTTGCATGTCGGCTTGTCCCATCGCTATCAACGTGCCTAAGACTCGTTCTCGACTACAACGACATGAAAAACGAACAGGTGTTTCCCCCACGAAGGACACGCCGAAGCCGTCAAGCACATGCACAAGAATTTCTTGAGGCGTTGCTCCTTCTCGCACCAGCTGACTCACGGGTTTCGCTCGCGCGACATTGGTTTCAAGTTGTGCAATCGTCTCCTCATTCGCGGCGGGCATCACTTGGACAATAAAACCGCCAGCAGCACTCACCGTTTCATCTGGTTGTACGAATACTCCCAGACTGACAGCAGAAGGCACTTGTTCCGAGTTCAAAAGATAATGGGCGACATCAGCGCCAATTTCTCCAGACACGAGCGGGGTAATACTACGGTAGGGCTCCTTCGACCAGGATTGTGCACGAATGACGGTGAGTGTTCCTGACCCCACAGCGCCGCCAACGTCGAGCTTTCCTTCACGAATCGGCAAATGAGCGCGCGGACGATACACAAATCCTCGCGCCTCGCCCCGCGCATTGGCGTCAACAAAAATTCCCCGAAGCGGACCGTCGCCAAGAAATTGGAGAGACAGATTTTCGTCTTCCTTCAACATGCTGCCGAGCAATAAACCAGCAGTAAGGGTCCGCCCCAAAGCAGCGCTCGCTGTCGGAGCAGTTTTGTGGCGTTGCCGAGCTTCTTCCACCAACCCCGTCGTCACCACGGCTAAAGCGCGAATGGTCGTATCAGCCGCAGTTGCTCTCACTAAATAGTCTGACGATGTCATGAGTCTCTACTTTCCCGTACTACACAGAAGCACGCGAGGATCGCACAATGCGCTTTGCTGAACGCTCTTGGGCGCCTTCAGCGAGCGGGACAAATTCCACTATTTCTAAACCATAGCCAGGTAGGCTCACTAAGCGACGGGGATAGTTAGTCATGAGCCTGATTTTTCTCACGCCGATATCACGGAGAATTTGGGCGCCAATGCCGTAGTCGCGGAAATCGCGAATTTGGGATCCCGGGCTCGTACTCGGCGAAGCCGTATCTCGACCTGTGCGCCGGTTGTTGCGAAAATGAAGAGCTCCCTGCCCGCTTTGCCGCAAATAGAGGATAACGCCCTTCCCCTCTGCAGCAATCAAGCGCATCGACTCGTGTAACAAATCGCTGGTATTGCTGTAAGTATACGAGAACACGTCTCCCGGAGGGTACTCAGCATGAGGACGCACCAGGACTGGTTCCTCTGGAGAAAGACTGCCTTTCACCAGCACAAGATGCTCCTCCTCATCGACATCACTGGTGTATACATGTGCGGTAAAATCTCCGCCATATCGAGTCGGAAGGCGAGCCTCAGCCTGATGGTGCACCAGCGAGTCATGGCGCAGACGGTACTGAATAAGATCAGCGATCGTGGCGATTTTGATGCCAAACTTTACCGAAAATTCTTCGAGATCAGGAAGGCGCGCCATCGTGCCATCATCTCGCATGATTTCGCAAATGATCCCGGTAGCTTTCATCCCCGCTAAACGAGCAAGGTCCACCGCTCCTTCTGTTTGCCCCGTTCGCACCAATACTCCCCCATTGCGTGCCCGTAGGGGAAAGATGTGGCCAGGGACAACCAAGTCTTCAGGCCGGACTCCATCACGAATCGCTGTCAGAATCGTCACAGTCCGATCTTCAGCCGAAATCCCACGAGAAATGCCATGCCGTGCATCGATCGACATAGTGAACGCTGTTCCCAAAGGAGCGGTGTTCTTCGTAACCATCATCGGCAGCGCTAGAGCATCGAGCATCTCTCCAGTCATAGGGAGGCAAATGAGACCGCGACCATACTTAGCCATGAAGTTGATGGCTTCAGGTGTGACCGCCTCGGACGCCATGCAAAGATCTCCTTCATTCTCACGATCTTCGTCATCCATGAGAATGATCATTCGACCTGCACGTATTTCCTCAATTGCCTCTTCGATCGGGACGACATACGGACTCTTATTCGCTTTTGTGGGGGGAGAGACTGAGAACATAATGCGCCTCGTTTTTTAGCTCTTCGGTAACAGACAGCTGGTTCACCTATATCCCGTTGTTTGGCATTCTGTAAAGTAGCGCAGAAAATATAGGCTTCTTGGTAAAAAAGGATTCTTTTTTATTTACGACTTGACCGTGAGCCTTGAGAAAGGTAAATAAGATGGTACTCACGATCAGTAGAGAAATCGTAGGATCTGACCTTCCAGAGAACGAATCTGGAGGGAAATCTTCAGGCAGGATGCTATAGAGTGATGACTTCCACGTCCTGTTTTCTCTTCTAAGGAGAGCATTGATGCCAAACGTCACCATTGAAGGGCCAGTTGATTTGCGGCAAATTGTCATTCGCCGACCGGAGATGTTTCTCCGTGATCCTGACGGGATCAAGAGAGTCAGCGAATACTATATCAATACAGATTGTAGCAAGTTGCTACTCGAAGCCTTGGTTATTGAACCAGGTAAGAAACAACAGTTTTTCTTCCAAGTATGCAAAAAGCCAGATGGAGCGATCATCCGCCTAGAGCCGATCAGTGAGGCGGAGAAAACTCCAGGAGTCAAACGGCTCATGGGGCAAGTAGCGTTTGCAATCCGCTCGCTCTTCCCAGGATCGCGCTACAGCAAGACAAATATTGCGGAGTTTTTGCCAGATAATGAAGGAGTTGTAAACTGCTCTCGGAGTAATGGAAAAAAACTTCGAGCGGTTGCCTAACTTTTCTCTAGTATCGATTGCTCTGTCTGACTGTTTTTCGCAGAACAGTTAGACAGAATTTCTTTGCCATTTCCCCGTCATAATCTATTCTGTCCCTTATCCTTTTTGAGAGATTTCCATCCAGTATCGACTTTCGGCTCTTCGTGAGTTGCGCGATACTCATTAGCGGCGTCCTCTAACCAGGATAAAGCGCGTTCAAGCGTCGCTTCAGCAGCAAAGGTGTACCAATAAACGATCCCCGCGCCACAGAGCAAACCGCACAGAAAATGGCGAACTTTCTTGCTGTCCATGCTCTTCATATCGGTATTTTCTTGTTCATATGAAATACCGTTTAGAATGGAAACCTTCCTCGCACCCAGGCCGTCAGTGCAAGCCCGATTTTTCCTGGAGTCGTTAGGGCAATCCGAGAGCCAAATACCTGAAATCGTTTAGCCTTCAATTTTTCAAGCAAACGACTATAAATTAGTCGCATTGCTTCAGCCGCGATCAGCGTGCGCCTATCTTCAGGCGCGAGATAGGATACTGCTCTGTTGTAAAATTCTTCCGCACGCGAGCCTTCAAATGACATTAGACGGACAAAAGCGTCATTGTAAATTCCTCGGCGCAGCTCTTCCTCTCGGTACCCAAATCGTCGTAAATCCTCAGTGGGCAGATAGATGCGGTCACGTTGGACATCTTCGCCTACATCGCGCAAGATATTAGTCAGTTGAAACGCAATACCTAAATTAACTGCGTAATCACGGGCGCTGGGGTTACGATAGCCAAAGATCTCGATGCATACTAACCCGACGAGCGAAGCAACGTGGTAACAATACGTATACAAGTCATCAAAAGACAAATAACGATTTCGGTGCAAATCCATTTCGACGCCGTCAATGATGCCTGCTAAATGTTCCCGGTCGATGGGAAAGCGGCGGACAGTGTCAGCCAACGCACGAGAAATCGGATGATGCGCAGTCCCAGCATAACAGTGCTGTAATTCTTCGCGCCAAGTATTGAGTAGTATGGCCACCCGTTCTTTACGACTCAGCGGCTGCTCTGGCGAGGACGAAGACGCCTGCACTTGGTCAGCAATATCATCCATAAACCGGCAAAACGCATAGAAAGCACAGAGTGCAGAATAACGCTCAGCCGGGAGGAGACGAAAGGCGTGATAGAAATTAGAAGAACTCTTTTGCGTCACGCGTCGACAGTAGGTGTACGCGTCGGAAAGTGACTCTGAGGCTTGATGGGTTGAAAGAGGAGAGAACTCCTCCTCTGTGTGTGTTGTGTGTGCGCCCTCCTCTTCCCTCACAATCCGTCACATCCCTTCACAATGACAATCAGGCAGAGGCTACAGCCCGAGGCTGCATACGTTTCAAGACTGCGTGGGCTCGATCACGAGCCCATCGATCAGCCTCGAATAAGACGTCAAGATCTGTCACGAGTTGCGCAACATGGGCGCACAAGACCTGCTCATTAAGCTCCGCAATATCAGTGAAACGGATGCGTCCCGCTAAAAAAT
>CAZUFQ010000335.1:0-7324 GCA_964618735.1 uncultured Enterobacteriaceae bacterium | reverse complement strand
GGCTTGTACATCATCAAGTATTGGAAGCTCAAGAAGGACCCCTGCGTGCCAATGTCCCCCGGCGCGTTCTTCAGCCACCCCATGCCCGGATAGTGCATCAAGGCTTGGAACAGGTCAAAGCCGATCATGCTGCGCCACACCGGCTGTGGGTGAAACAACGTCCGGCCTTTGCTGTCCGCATGTGCAATACCATAACTGGCCGGATAGCGGTTCGCGTATTCAGCCGTGCTCAAGCTCTCTTCCATTCGCAACACCGCTCCGGTGTAGTCAAAGTCGTTGTACGTGCCCGTAAACCCAATCACATGTGTTTGCCGGTAGGTATGCTTGGGTCCAAAGGTGCAGATGGTCTCCGCCACCCGCCCCGCTTGCGGTTGCTTGGCTGACGGCAGGAGGTTGCCCTTCGCATCCAGCCGCCGCGCTGGCCAGTCATACCCGCGCAGGTCTGCTCCCATGATGATAACCGGTGAGTGCGGGACCGGCGTCTTGCGCGTGCTCGACTTGCCACTATCACTGAGACACTGCCGCAAGCCCTCTTCCTGCGACCCGATCGGCTTGTCCAATGGATTATCACTGTAGACCCCCGCCCCAACTGTGGACGGAAACTCCCGACCATCACCCCAGACCTCAGGCAGCCAGATATAGTTCAATGAGAATTGGGCCCCGAACCATGTGGTGCCCACGATACGCGCGCCTGCCGCGTTGTTGAGTCCCAGGTTCGTCCCCCGTGTGTGGTGCGTCCCTCGTCCCTTCATGATGTCGTAGATGATGCTAATCCGATCCCCCGCCACATCTGACGCACACCGTTGCCGTGCACAGGCGAAGTCCGGTGACGTAATCTTGCCCGTCGGCCCCACTGAAAACAGCGACCACGGATTCCCCGCCCGACGCTGCCCAACCCAGTTGGGTCGCATAGGGAGGAAATGCTTGGCATGGGCACAGTTCTCCGGACTGTAGGGCACAAACGTTCCCCCCGGCCCTCCCACACACCCCCGCCCTTGAAACTCACATCGCCCACCATCTTCTAACAGTAAATTCTTCGATCCGCTAAACCAGCGCGGCGAATAAAACGACTCGATACCGACGTTGGAGAATGACTCGCCGACGTTCCCAATATCGTAGAATGACTTAACAGCAAGTATGGGCATGCGAAACTCGTCAAACTTCTCCCCAATCGGCAGGTTCTGGTCAATCCGCAACGGGTTGATGATGTCTAACGACCGGTACAAGTCTGACTCACCCCACACAATCTGTTGATACCCCCAGCGTGTGGAGAGCCGTCCTGGCCCTATCTCTCCGTGGTTGAAATCCACATAGAGGTCACGAAAGTCCCGCTCCGGCACCGCAAAGTCCTTCTGATGATTGGAGTCGTACAGAGTCCGGTAATGTTGCCGTAAGTAGTAGACGGGATCGACTCGTAGCCGAAACCGCGCGCTCAATTGCGCGTCTTCGACAAAGGGAATCGGAATCCCGGTTCCCTGTAACGTCCCTTTCTTGACTAAGCCGTTATCGATGAACCACACAAACCCTTCATTGCGCCACTGCACCCAATCAAAATGTTGGCTGTCGGTCTGAAAGGTATTGCGGGTGCGATACCAGGCCTGAAATTCCATTTCGTCGCCCACCCGGGTGGACGCCCACGTCCCTGTGCCCCACAGCACGAACCCGAACAAGCTGATTCCAAGGGCCACTCCGACTCGTCGCCACATTGAAGTGATTGTTACTTGCATAGTCCCTCCTTCCACCTGCAGGTCTTTCTTCTCCTGCGCTTTGCCCTTAAATGCGATAATCCTTTATGTCAAAACTATAGAACAGATAGGAGAGCAACACTCGGTCTTAAGTGCTCCACCTCCTTTCCGGGTTTTCATCGACGGAATGTAATGAAGAGAAAGCGGCGCTGAGGCGCGCCGGCGATATGGCGGCAGAATAACTTATGGAGAACTTGCCGAAGGTTCTCCTTTTCGAGGATCCATACAGGTCCCAACTCATGAACGTCCTCATCCCCATCAGTGACGACGATTCGATCTGCAGCGGCTTATAGCACACTCAAAACATTGTGCAAGTGTCTAGTAGTTTTTCAAATAATTTTGTTAACTTGTTTTTTGATACTTTAATTTTTTCTCAAAATAATTTGACGAACTTCGAGCGGTTAGGAGACCTGCCACAAATGGACCGATTCAGCCTTTTTCGTCCCGGAGGGACGGACGAAGGTAGCCAGGTCGTTCACGGCCTGGATCTGTGGCCCCACCGTCACCGCGTCACGACGTGACGCGATGGACGACCCGTCGTTCTGCACCCGGCCTTAAAAGGCCGGGCTACCTTCAAACGCCGCGCTGCGGCTGTTTCTGTTCGCTGGAAGGCTACATCGTAAGGTATACGGATATTCTGCTGTCTGGGTTAGTGGGTCCCCGCAGAAGTTTTGACCGGCAGCTTTGTTATTCTCACAACGCCTTCACCTGCGGATATTCACCAACCTCAATGCCGAATGCTTCAGCCTGATGGATGAGATCCAGTGCATTGCGTACATGTGCATAGTCGATCATCATACCGTCATACGTCACCGCGGCGCGTCCAGCCCGTTCCGCTTCGTCCATGGCGTAGAGAATTCCCTTGTTCCACTCAATCTCTTCCTTGGATGGCGCGAAGACCTCGTTGGCAATCGGTACAGCGGAAGGGTGGATCAACAGCGCGCCGCGAAAACCGATCTCCCGCCCGCGATTCAATTGCGCACGAACAAGCTCCAGGTCGCTGACTTCGAGCGACCCGGCCCCCAGGGGATACTCGATGCCCGCGGCCCGCGCCGCGAGCAGCATGTGCGACGCCATATAGAGTGTTTCCAATCCGGGACGAGTCCATTTATAACCGATTGCTTTTGTTACATCGCCTGATCGGGCGCCCACCCCGCCGACGATATTGCCAACGCGGGGGCAAGCCGTCGCAAGTTTATAAATGTCCATGATGCCGCGCGCAGTTTCCGGCAACACCACGATTTCAACCGAGTTAGGCGGAAGACCGGCTTTCTGCTCGAACAGTTCGATCCAGGCGTCCACTTTGAGCACCTCTTCGACACGTTCAAGTTTCGGAATCGCGATAGCGACCAACCCTGCCGTCACGACTGCCTCGACATCTTCGCCCGTTAGGCCGGTGTTGAGGCCATTCACACGGACAACGATGGGCACCCCACGGGCGTGCGACCGTTCGATGCCGGCGCGAACGATACTGCGGGCTTCGGGCTTTTCGGGAATCGGCACGGCGTCTTCAAGGTCCAGAATGAGCGCATCCGGTCCATATTTCGGCGCTTTGTCGATCCACTCCGGACGATTACCCGGCACGAATAGCACTGAGCGATAGAGCTTCATAAATGACCCTTTCATGAATACAGAAAATGCAACCGCTTTCTCTCTACTCTCCTTGTGTCAGTGGGGCAAGAGAAACCTGACACACTCTATCCCTATAGCTAGGCACGGCTAACTCCACATGATATTGCGTCGATCGAAAAGGAGAAATGTATGCAAAAGATCAATACCGTCACAGGAACATGCACTCCACAAGAGCTGGGCACAACGCTGGTCCACGAACATCTGCTCATTGCTTGGGCAGGTTGGGAAGCCGACAGCATCGTCATCAAAGGATTCAAACGCGATGAAGCGATGAAGGTGTGCGTTGACCGTATGCAAGAGCTCAAATCCATCGGCGTCGACACCTTCATGGATCCTTGCCCATCTGACATTGGTAGGGACGTAGAGTTTATGGCGGAAGCCTCGGCGAAATCGGGACTGCGGGTTATCTGCGCCACCGGTCTGTATAAAGAAGATCTCGGCGGCACCTATTTCAAGTTTTATCACGAAATTGGCGCTGCCGGGGTGAACGAAATCACTGACCTATATGCGCAAGAACTCACAGACGGCGTTGGCGATACCGGCATCAAACCTGCGTTTATCAAATGTGCGACCGGCGTATTGAAAAATGAACTGGGGCGGCCACACATCACTCCTTATGAAGAAATGTGCTTGCGCGCCGCCGCACGTGCATCAAAAGCGACCGGCGTCCCGATCACGACTCACACGGATGAAGCCATGCTCGGGCTAGAACAACTTGCCATCTTTGCCGAAGAAGGGGTCGATCCACGACGCGTTATCGTCGGCCATACCGGCGACACTTCTAATCTCGCTTATCACGCTTCAATCATGGACAAAGGAGCCTATGTTGGCTGCGACCGGTTCGGGTTGGAAATCATTCTCGCAGACAAACTCCGTCTCGCAACGGTGATTGGCTTGTGCGGCATTGGTTATGAAAAACAAATTGTGCTGTCGCACGATTCAGTAGGCTGCTTTAAGGGACGTGCGATGGTGGCGCCCCCGTCCTCACAGTCGTTGCTTGCAAATTGGCAACCGACCCATCTGTTCAAGAATCTGATCCCAAAGATGAAAGAAGCTGGCGTCAGCGACGCCAAGATTAACACAATGCTCGTGGATAACCCGCGGCGGTGGTTTGCAGGGGAGTAGTACTGGAGCATCAGCATTTAGCCTCGTGCATCGACTACCAGAGCCTTGGACCGCCCTGCGCAAGGCGAAGCTGAAGTAAATCTGAGGCGGTATGGTCGCTTTGATCTTGTCCGCACAGATCGATCCGGTGCATAATAGCCTGACGATTGGCTCTAAGGAGCATAGAATGATGGCTGAACTTGTTACTGAAATCGTCGGCGGTGAATCTTATTTGTACTATCCACTTGGCGAATACGTCGTGCGGGCCTTAGGCGTATGTGGGGGCCGTCCCACGTTCAAATACACTCGGATCGAAATCACTGGGACGCTTGAGAGATTGGCGGCGGGCGAAACAATTGACAATATTGTCACAGGCTATCGAGGTCGAGTTTCCCCTGCCGCCATTCGAGAAGCGGTCGGACTAATGACGGCTCAGTTTCTTAGCACTTTGCCTGAATTAGAACCGGCGCCATGATCGTTTTGGATGAACAGTTGCTCGGACGTGACGTTGAGCGAGAGATTGCACGTTGGTATCGAGGTCCTGTTCAATTTATCCTTGACCTACGTCCCCGCACAGTGATCAAAGATGACGGCATCCCTGAACTGCTTCGGCAACAACCTCAACCAACATTCGTCACGATCAACGAGCGAGATTTTTGGCAAAAGATAGAGGCGGATTCCCGCTATTGTATCGTGTGTTTCCCTCTTCCTGATCCTCGGGTTCGTGAAATTCCCGAGGCTTTGCGTTCGCTGCTTCGCCAACCGGAGTTCCGGACAAAGGCGCAGCGGATGGGGAAGGTCATTCGGGTGACAAACGAAGATGTCCGTTTCTATACCAGCAATGAAAAACAAAGAAAAACAATTTCTCTGCATCTAAAAGATTAATCACGAACGCTTGGTGTCTGCGATACGATAACGAGGGATATCAGGTAGAAACGGGGTTATTTCCGCTTTTGTTTCCGCCGTGGAATCAGCGGTTCATCAAACACTTCTTCAAATGACAGGCCTTTTCCCCCTTCGGCACAAAATTTCAGACTACTGCGAATTTGCTGCATGAGTTCAGAATCGCTCAGCACATCGAGCGTTTCTTTAAGCCGTTCGTACTCAGAGTAATTTACTAGGATAGCAGCAGGTTTTCCCCTGCGTGTGACAACAATCTCCTCTTCGCGTTCTTCCACACTGGTGACTAATTGGGGCAAACGTGCTTTTACTTCGGAGATCGATAGGGCTTGGGTCATTTGATTTGCTCCAGTAAAGAACACTCTCCTCGCGCCCGGGCTCTGCCTGGACGCGAGGACGAAGCGGAAACTGTCTTTCGCCTCGCGTTTTTCGATTCCCTACATGCCTACCGGCAAATTGTAAAACCGGATTGCATTGCCGCCCAGCACCTTACGTTGCGCATCGAGCGGCAGGGGTTCGATCCGCTCCCTGATCTCTTTCGCCACGCCGAACGACGAGTCGATGTGCGGATAATCTGACGCCCACACAAAATACTCGGGGCCAATATGCTCGACGACCTGAGCAGTCATGGTCTCATCTGGGTCAGCCGACACGACACATTGGCGGTAGAAATATTCGCTCGGTTTCATTTTCAACTGCGTGCGGCTCTTCATAGGAATGTACTTATGATCCATGCGGTCGAGCCACGCGGAAATCCAATTGGCGCCTGACTCTAGCACGGTGCACTTCATACGCGGATATTTGTCGAACATGCCAAGCGACATCATCTGCGTGAATCCCGCCATCACGTCAATGGCTAGAAACGTAAAGTTGAAGAGACCAAAATCCGCCCCCGGACGCACCCACTCGCGAAATGACGGCTGATCACGGACAACGACATGAAATCCGACCGGCATCTCTAAGTCCTGCACGGTTTCCCAAAAGCGCACGAACGACGGATCATCGAAATGTTTCCAACCGCGCGCCACCATGTCAGGCGAGAGGTAGACGCCCACACATCCCTCTTTCTTCGCGCGAACGATTTCCTCAACCGCGCCTTCGGGGTCAATCAACGAGATATGGGCAATAGGGAAAAGACGCTTCTTGTCGTAGCTGCAGAAATCGACGAGCCAGCGGTTATACGCACGCGTATACGCAGTCGCGAGCTTGGGATCAGTCACCCATCCTTCCCAGAAAATGCTGATGGTTGGGTAAAGGAGGGCAATATCAATCCCTTCTTCATCCATTACTTGCAGCCGCGCTTTGGGGTCATAACTCCCTGGAGGACAACCATCCATGTACGTCTTGTTGCCGGGGATGAAGAACTCGTCAGGATTCATCCCAACACCGCCGAGCGCGACGAGAGTGCCCCGAACCACTTCCGCTACTTGGTTATCAAACAGTAAAACTTCCCAACCTTTTTCGTCGTGGTCGATGCGTATCGCACGGTCACGATATTGTGGATCAATATATTTCAACCACAAATCCGCCGGCTCCAAGAGATGGCCATCAGCATCAACAACCGGCCCTAGCTTCTGATCGAGCATAAAAGTTCTCCTTACATCCGAATATCTACGTTGGGCAGCCTTTTTACCAAAGGGCAACACCAGGAACTAGTCCTCTGTTCCACTCGTCTCTTTGACACCTTGTTGATTTTCCGTTTAAACTTTGCCCATAGATCCCCACATCTGGACGCTTACGAGGAGAACCATGGCGGTTAATCAACAAGACAATCTGGAACAAGCATTGGCAAAAACCGAAGCAGATGCTGACGCCGCTTGTAAATCTGCAACTGCTGTCCTCGGCACGCTCAAGAAGTTTCGTGCTGCAGCACAAACCGGGAATTTACGCGAATTGCCGAAGTTAATTGAAGCGGCGGGACAAGCCATAACCGAATTGCAGCA
>CAZUFQ010000334.1:0-7327 GCA_964618735.1 uncultured Enterobacteriaceae bacterium | reverse complement strand
TATCGTCCCGACTATACCATCCCAAGGGCCAACACCAGATGTTACTTTCTTCTGGAGTCAGTTTCTGCAAATGAGTGAAATAGTCGATTGCTTTTGTAGCGTAAGTTGCAAGAGTTTCAATCGCCGAGGTTAGTTGCTCGACCAATTAATCTAGAGGAGCCGATAGATTGGGGACTTGATTACTCGTACAAGCTTTCCGAAACTTTTCCAGGCTCTCTTCGGTCTCGAGTGTGGCAATTAAAATCTCAGGTGCGTCACCCAAGTTCCTGAGGCGTCCCGACTGCTCGGAAAGATGTTCCTGGGCTCGGTGAACCATTTCGGGTACGAGGACTCGCTGACGGAGTTGTCGATAGCCAGTGCAAACCATGCCTAGCGCAGCGGCGTCCGCCAGCTCTACTTTCTCTTTGTCCATCTCCCATAGATGGACAAGTGTCGCCCCGGAAAGAACCTGAAGTTCCAGATCGTTGTTGCGCATTGGGAAAGCCGCATCAACTTCCTTGAAAGGCTGACGGTACGCCTCAAGAAAACTCGTATTTTTTGATGGCCTAGTGTAGAACAGCCGTAATAATTCTAGAACGCTTGTAACGTCGGCTGATTCACTGAAGATCTCAATTGCTTGCCAGCGTCTCTCAAGTAACGATCCGTCTGGATCGATCTGAGCGATACGGTACCAATCAGCAAAATCCTTATGCATGCTCTACCGCCTCATCAACGACCAGCAAATGGATTCTCAAGACGTTTGTCTTCAACATGACGTGTCTCTACCTCCTGCCATAACTTTTCAAGAAGGATTCGTTCTTTCGCTCGCTGGAAGAATCGTTTGAATAACTCTGCATCTTGTACTCCTTTATCTTCGTCCTCTAGTAACTGCAGTTTCTGTGAAATCGCAATTCTTTCATGATACGGGAGAGTAAGAAATCTGTAGACAAGCCGTCTTGCATCATCCATCACGGCACCTCCTGTGTTAGTTTGCCCCTCAGGAGTTGCAGAATCACTTATTGTTACTTCTTCAGCAACGATACGCTCGGGAAGGAGCGAAGACTGTGGTGTCCAGGGGCCAAGAGGAAGCGAAAAATGGCGATGATCTGATCCGTCTGAATTGAAATCGGCAGAGAACCCCTTTTCAATATCACTCTCTTTCCAAACCCGAGGATAAACATCGACCTCAAGCGTCCGGTGTCCACCCTCATCTTTGACGAAGAGCAAGATGTAATTGTATCTCGGTTTCCAATCTTTCTCGTTTCGCTCAGGATGAACGGCTCCGGCCGTGATCCGAAGTGTATTATTGATCTGATCCACTCTTTGGAGATGTTTATGCCCGAAGAGTTGTATATGGGCACGAGTATTGAGGGCACTTTCGACGGCATCTTGGTCGAGAAGCCACTGCGGAGGATGATGGCACAGGGTCATGTAAGTAGTCCCATCTCTTCGCAATAAAGTACACTGAGCATTACCAAGCACCAATTTGTGTTGAGCATTGTCGTCCAAGTTGTCAGATATCAAAGTTGAAGTTAGGCCTCGTATTTGGAGAGTCGATCCATCGTTCAGCTTCAGTTCGTGCTGCCAATAGGGAGAACTGTGGTCAACTTGACATCCGAACTTAGATGCGAACTCAACGTATGCCTGCAGGGGGCGAAAAAGAAGCGGGCCAGCCTCTGCATCTTCGACGAGTAGTTGTCGCAGTTCTGCATCACACTCAAGGGCTCTTGAGCGAAGTTCTCTATGATACATTTGTAGGGTGCGGCTCTTCGCAATTATAGATCGGTCGACATCATGGTTTCCTGGCGTGGTCCAAACGTTCTCAGGCGGACATTTGACTATATCACATATGCACTTTAGCCAATTGAGAGCTATTTCATATTCTCTCTGCTGTCCTGAGAAGGCAATGTCTCCGGTGACGAGTATCCCCTGGATGTAGGGAAACTTCTTCCGCATCTCTTGAGCATCTCGTTCAAGCTCATTTCTAAGATCTACATCAAGGTCGTAGACACCTCCGCTTCGAAGTTGGTGAAAATGGATGTCTGAAAGATGCATGAGAATTGTCTGCTCTTGGTGCATTTGCTCAACCCTGAATAGAATATACAAGGATATCTCGATTCTTGCCACGATATTTTTCTGCTTCTCTAGAATTTTTCCCCCCAATCTTTTCGTTTATTAGAGGTATCCAAGAGAAAGACGACCTCTCGAAAGACTTCCCGCCTAATTCGTCAGCGGCGGATCTCTGCGGCGCGCTATTACAATCAGCAGCAACAATCCACAACTCGGACAGGCGTAGCTGCGGAGCACCATTTGTCGTCCACCCCCGCTGCAAGGATGAGCAGGACGTAGCATCCCGGGGGCATTAACTATGGGAGATTTTCACGCTAGGCAAATACGGGGCTTAATGATCGAGGAGGAACAGATTGAAAACGCCAACGGCGCGTAAATTCAGAGGACGTCCGGCGCTCAGCTTTTTTCGGCGGGTCGCCCGACAAGGGTGGGACGCACGTTACTTTACCTTTACCAGCAAATACCCGGTATTGCGAAAGTGGCTGGCCTCTCAATTTGCTCGACCGAGTAGAATCCTGACGATCGGTTGCGGCACTGGCGAATTGGAGTGCGACTTTGAGAAATTGGGCCACACTGTGGTCAGCCTGGATCTGTCGTTTCCCATGCTGCAAGCAGCAGCGAAGCGTTATCGCCTTAAAGCGTTAGTGCACGCCGACGCCCATGCCCTGCCCTTTGCCTCTGCGAGCTTCGATCTCGTGCTCTTGCCAGAGTCGCTCGGATATCTGGAGGCCGAAGTCGCCTTGCGTGAAGCCGCTCGCGTCATCAAGAAGCAAGGACGAGTGATGATGACTACCTATCCGCCGCACTTGTTTGCCCACGGTGTCTACACAAAACGTTCGCTTGACACGATCACCAGCTTATTAGCTCATGCTGGCCTAGTCGTCGCTCAGCATCGCTTTCTGACGATCAGAAGACTTGCGATAGGAGAGACAACCGTAGAGGAAGAATGTGACCTGCTGTATGTGGCGGCGAAGAAGAAAGGAAAGAAATAATGACAGTTCCCTCGTGCTCTCGTCATTCCCCCCGAAAAAGATCACGCACTGCTGGACAAGCCAGCAGTGGCACCCTCTCTCGCTGTCGCGTGAGATATGGGGAACCGGACAATCAATTCGTACCCTTATCGTAAAATTTGACAGGCGCCTGAAAACCTGTCAAGGAAAGATCACGACCGTTAATGAACCGCCCAAAATAGGAGGGGACTGTGTCCGAACTTGCTTATCTGACAGCTATCGACTTGGCGAAGAAGATTCGGCAACGAGAAATTTCGAGCCGAGAAACGCTCGACTATTTTCTGGCCAGGGTTGCCACGCTCGATAAAACCATTAACAGCGTGGTGACGATTGACGCCGAACGGGCGCGAGCTGAAGCCGATGCGGCAGATGCTGCTTTGGCGCGCGGGGCAGTGCGTGGCCCGCTGCACGGCGTTCCCATGACAATTAAAGATTCCTTCCAAACAGC
Source organism: uncultured Enterobacteriaceae bacterium (assembly GCA_964618735.1). Classification (GTDB taxonomy): domain Bacteria; phylum Desulfobacterota; class Binatia; order Bin18; family Bin18; genus SYOC01. Next base: position 3,820 of record CAZUFQ010000334.1, on the reverse strand, counting down.
GGAGATGCGCACGACCTCTGGCGCGCCGGAGCTGGCGAATTTCATCCCGCAAGAAGACGCCTGGCCGGTCGCGCGCTTGCGTGAAGCCGGGGCAGTCATCTTCGGCAAAACGAACCTGCCGATCTATGCCGGTGATTTACAAAGTTACAACGCCGTCTTTGGAACCACGAATAATCCCCACGATCTCACTCGCACTCCCGGAGGTTCGTCCGGTGGTTCTGCGGCAGCGCTGGCCTGCGGGTTGACGCCGTTGGAATTGGGCAGCGACATCGGCGGATCTATTCGTCTGCCGTCTCACATGTCTGGCGTCGTCGGCCATAAACCAAGCTATGGAGTTGTGCCGGCCCATGGGCAGATTCCTGGACCTCCTGGGACCCTAACACTTGCGGACCTAGCGGTTGCGGGGCCGATGGCCCGCAGCATCGAAGATCTGAAACTCGGGCTGGAGATTATGGCTGGCCCCAATCGCTGGGAGCAGCCAGCGTGGCGGTTGGAGCTGCCGCCCCCTCGCCGGCAAGCGCTGAAAGAATATCGTATCGCCGCGTGGCTAGACGATCCATATTGCCGTGTCGAACCCGCCGTCCGCACCTTGTTGGAGAACGCCGCTCGCGCCCTTGCTCAAGCTGGGGCTACAGTGGACATGGATGCGCGTCCAGCGTTTTCTTTAGAGAAAGTAACCGACACCTTTTTCGCGCTCTTGCAAGCCGCACTGGCGGGCGGCACGACGCGTGACAAGATTGAACTGTATGCGACCGACACTGGCGACACTTCGCTTGCCAAAACACGCCGCCTCCTGGCGATGCGGCACCGCGAGTGGCTCAGCTACAACGAGCGACGCATGCAAATGCGCAAACGCTGGGAAGAGTTTTTCCAACAGTGGGATATCATGCTGTTGCCGGTTATGCCGTGTCCCGCTATTCTGCATGACCACTCGGAGCCTATGTCAGCTCGGGTGGCCTCTGTGAATGGAGAACAACGTCCGTATTGGGAGCTGCTCACGTGGATGGCGCCAGCGGGAGCCTGTTACCTACCCGCCACTGTCGTTCCGGTTGGTCGCCTGGCTAATGGTCTACCCGTAGGCGTTCAGATTGTCGGGCCTTATCTGCACGATCACACAACCCTGGACCTGGCGCAGCATCTCTTCACTATGATGGGTGGGTGTCCAAGGCCTGGAGGTTTCTAGCATAGGGCGCCCGGCGTGACCTCGTTCCCAGGCTCTGCCTGGGAACGCAACTGGCAGGGGTGCAGCATGCCGCGCCCCGACTCGATCAGACAGTCAGCTTTGCTAATTCCGCGCTAACCCGCCATAACCGTCGTGCTTCCTCGTCGTTTAGTGCGAGGCGCGACGGTTGCGTTTCCCGCCGTTTCGCGAAGTACTTGCCATTAACTCCGTCAATATCAGCCGAGGCGGCAAGATACAGCACTGTATCTGCGCCTCGTTCAGGCGAGAGCATGAAGGGCTTCAAAGTGAGAGCTATCAAATTGGCCCACCAGCCGTTGTTTCTTCCAAGACCGGTCGCTACGCCGCCGGGATGAACGGCGTTTGCTGTGACCTTTGTTCCAGTTAAGCGCCGCGCCAGTTCTCGGGTGAAGAGAATGTTGCAAAGTTTTGACTGTCCATACACGCGAAAGGGTTTGTACTGCCGCTCGCTTTGCAGGTCGTCCAAATGTGACGGGCTCCAGGTGTGGGCGTCGGAGGCGACATTGACAATGCGAGCCGAGGCGCTCGCCGCCATACGGTCAAGCAACAAATTAGTCAACAGAAAGTAGGCAAGATGGTTCACTGCAAAAACAGTCTCGACGCCATCAGCAGTAGTAGCACGATTCCAGTTGATCACGCCTGCGTTGTTGATCAATACATGAATCTGCGGATAACGAGCAAGCAGTTCTTGGGCAAGGCGGCGAATCTCCGCTTGCGCCGAAAGATCGGCTAATAAAAAGTCGACGGTCTTATTGCCTGTAGCTTCGCGGATTGCGGTCTGAGTCGCCACCGCGCGCTCACGGTTGCGACACACCAACACAACGCTTGCGTCCATGCGTGCAAGCCCCATCGCAACGGCTCGGCCAATGCCCGAACTAGCGCCGGTAATGACGCAAACTCGCCCCTGCATACCTTTCTTCTATTTCAGGCCGGCAGATTCCAGCAGGCGAATTGCCCGCGCCCCACGGCTTGCGGGTGGGCCCCTTTCGCCAATTGCACGGTATACACACGCGAGGCAATTTTTGACACGTCGGAGCTGAGCAGCTCTTTATCAAGTAGATACCCGGCTAAAGTCACCGCGCTGCCGTCGGGCGCCACCGGCGGATGAGAAAGAGCATACTGGTCGAAAAACGACATCACTAACATTTGTTCGCGACTCGGCAAGAAACGGATGAGTTCTGTTTTTTCTTCCGTTTTACAATGCTGTAAATTCCAGCAGAGGTGACTCCGTTGCGAATCAATCGTCAGGTAACAGAGTGCGTCCCCCGGTGGAGACCAGAAAAAACTGGCGACGGATTCATTGACACAAGGCGAGATGCGGCCACTATCAAGATCAACAATCTTGACGGTCGAGAAGGTTGCGGAGTTCACTTGAGACGCTTCGCCAAAAGCGAGGCAGCGACCGTCAGGAGACCACAAAGCGGACATCATGCCAGCACACGCTCCTAATGGAGCCTTGTCGCCGGATTCCACATCTAAAAGAATCAGGGTGTTTCCCCCATCGGCATTGCTCTCTACATACGCAAGTAGATCTTCGCGTGGCGACCAGATTGGAACACGAAATTCCCCGGGGTGCATCGAGACTTCTCGCACGATGCACCCTGAGGTCGCCTCCAAAATCAGCACGCGTGCAGTGGAAGGAACCTTACGGCTATCTCGCACATGAACGGCGAGACGGTCTCCTTGCGGCGACCAGGACCAAAAGAGCGGCGCGCCGCTCACAAGCGGAATCGTCTTACCAGGGTTTTCTAACGAGGCCACTTCGAGCGACAAGTGCTGCTCCCCTCGTTGTACGAGCGAAGCAAAACTGTTGGCGCGCGGCGACCAGTTGCCATAAATCGGCATCCCGCCGGCAAGATTGGCCAGCTCCCAGGATTCGACGCCATCAGCCGACACGACGTAGAGAAAGGTTTCCAGTTTTGATTTCTCGGAGCCGCGCATACCAAAGCACGCCACTCGACTTTCATCCGGCGCCCAGGTCGGCCAGGCGTGGGCAAGCCGCATACGCGTCTCCTGCTCTTGCGCACTTGCGCTAGGCGCACCCTCTTCCCAACTCCACGTGAGCTGATGCGACTGGGCTTCGCTGGGAACTCGTATAAACACATTGTCATCCACGCCGGTATAAACCAAACGAGGGACGACCTGCTCTTCTACATTCGCTGTATGTTTCATCTCGTTCACTCTCGCTTTGCCCCTTCAAGCACTTCCATAGATTTTTTTCGGGCGCGCTCACGCCGCAACAGTACATAAAGCGCGCCAGGTCCGCCATCGTATGGCCGCGCGGAGGCAAACGCTAGCACGCTGCGAGCAAGTTTACCGCGCGTCAACCACGACTTGACGCGATCTTTGAGCACCGCCACTTGTCCGGGGGAATTTTTCCCGCGCCCGTGGACAATCAACACGCAACGTAGTCCGGTGCGCACCGCACTTAACAGAAACCGTTCCAGCTCGGCCTGCGCCGCATCCACCTTCATACCATGAAGATCGAGCGCCGCCTGACGCGAAAAATCTCCTTGACGTAGTTTCCGCACTAACATCGTATCGAGCCCGATCACACACCCTTCGACGTATTCTTCCGTATCCGTGATGTCGAACCCAGTGCGCCCCGCCACCAAATCA
>CAZUFQ010000333.1:0-7349 GCA_964618735.1 uncultured Enterobacteriaceae bacterium | reverse complement strand
AGTTGCCGGCGATAACACCTCGATGCGAACAGGAGCTACCCCGGGTTCGTACACGCCGATGCTGCGAGCGGCGGCGTAGGAAAGATCAATCGCGCGGCTACCAACGTAAGGACCGCGATCATTGACTCGTACTTCGATAGCTTGATTAGTATTCATATTCGTGACCATCACCCGCGTGCCGAGCGGGAGCGAGGGATGGGCGGCAGTCAGATCATGTTGGTTATAGATTTCACCATTGGCGGTTCGTTTGCCATGAAAGCCAGGACCATACCAGGACGCTAAACCCATTTGTATCGTTCCTGGAGCAACGGCTGAGAGGTTGGGCGTGGTCCGCCTTGACCCGGCTGGAGAAGAACTTGAACTTCCGATATAGCTACAGCCTCCGACAAAAAGAGGAAGAGACAGGGAGAGAGCCCAGAGGAAAGTTGTACGCAACCGCCAATCCACAACCACCATAACGGCGAAATTATACTAAGGGAAATAGACGACAGCAATCAGAGCCAAGATTCGCCCCTCTGATTTTTCTCTCAGTATGTATAGAATGCCCCCATTGTGGACCATCGCTTGTTCCGCACCAAACCGATCGACACGCCCCAGCAGGACGCTCTCCAGCCAGCTCATCAACTACGACGAGTGCTTGGGCCGTTACAGCTCACATTATTAGGTATCGGCGCGATTATTGGCGCGGGCATTTTTGCGACGATCGGCACGGCTGCGGCAGGAGACCTGGCGCGACCAGGCGCAGGACCGGCATTAACGGTGTCTTTTTTGGTGACCTCAATCGTCTGTGGCTTCACTGCACTATGCTACGCTGAGTTCGCTTCTCTCGTTCCTATCTCCGGCTCAGCGTATACCTATGCGTATATCACACTAGGTGAACTCGTCGCATGGATCATCGGCTGGGATCTCATCATCGAATATGCGGTCGGCAACATCGCGGTTGCTATTAGCTGGGCGAATTATTGCAAAACGTTCCTCAAAGGATTCGGCGTCATTGTGCCGGATTGGCTGTCGATGGACTATCGGACGGCAGCGAAAATCGTCGATGCTTCCGGGGTACAGATTGTCTATCGTGATGCACCGCATATTTGGGGCGCCCCTATCATCTGCAACCTCCTCGCCGTTTCTATTGTCGCGGTGATCACCCTGCTCCTTATTTGGGGGATTAGAGAAAGTGCACGCGTCAACGCCATGATGGTGGGCGTTAAACTGCTCGTGCTGTTATTTTTTGTCGCTGTCGGTTCTTGGTGGGTGCAACCTGCCAACTGGACGCCTTTTGCTCCCAACGGTTGGGCCGGCGTGAGTGCGGGAGCCGCTATCGTGTTCTTCGCTTACATCGGTTTTGACGCTGTCTCGACCGTGGCTGAAGAAACGGAAAACCCGCAACGGAACTTGCCCATCGGGATTCTGGCCTCTCTGATTGTCTGTACGGTTTTTTATGTCGTGGTGTCCGCTGTGTTCACCGGGTTGATTTCATATCCAGAACTGAAAGCGACTTTAGCGACAGAACAGGCCGAGCCGTTGACGTTAGCCTTAACGCACGTGGGGCCGCATCTAAGCTGGGCCGTCGGTATTGTCGCCTTTGGGGCGTTGATTGCCCATACCGCCGTGCTGCTAGTGTTTCAACTTGGACAACCACGCATCTTTTTTGCGATGGCGCGCGACGGGCTACTGCCGCCGATGTTTCGTGCTGTGCATCCACGGTTCCAGACGCCCTACATTTCTACCTTCCTGACCGGTTTATTTGTAGCGGGATTTGCCGCAGTCGCAAGCATTGACGAGATGGTGGACCTCACAAATATTGGCACCCTGTTCGCTTTTATCCTCGTCTGTGTCGGCATCATTGTTTTGCGCCGAACAGAACCGACGCGACCCCGACCATTTCGCGTTCCGAGCGGTTGGGGTTGGACTAGCGCGCTCTATCTGGGCTTTGCGTGCACTGTCGGGTTCTTTCCCTTGTCAACAATGGGGAAAATCCTCTTGCTGGCGGCTAGTGCGCCGTGCTTTGCAGTCTGCCGTAATTACATCTTTCCGATATTGGGGATTTGTTCATGTTTGTATCTCATTTACTATCTGCCGCCGACTTCATGGCTACGTTTTGGCGCTTGGCTCAATTGCGGGTTCGTCATCTATGCAGGCTATGGAGGAGTGCACAGTCGCTTGACTGGGAGGCAACAGAGTGAAAATCCCGCGCGGCACAACGCACAGACTGTATATGCAGGCGCGTGGTTAGCGCTACTAGGCGCTGCGCTTTTGTTTTGTTTGCGTGGGCTGGATATCTGGGTGGAAGCTGCGCAACGGAGTCGAGCAGCGGCCAATTTAAGTCCTGCCTGGTCAGCACTGCCGGAGGTGTTGAAGCGTGAACCTTGGCTTGAGGCGTCTTGGTTTCTGCTAGTTCCGTTGATGATCAATGCGCTCATACTGTGCCCATTGATCCTTCTCCGAGCTTGGCGGGCGTGGTCGCTGGAAAGCAGAGCAGATGCAAGTCAGGCGACAAAAGGGGCAGTCCTTGCAGCTTTGCTGGGAATCGCAGCGATCGGATACATAGTGCTCGTGTTGAGCGCGACTTTGCGGTGATGACGGCAGGACGACTTTCTTCTCCCAAACGCTTCGTTTTTTTTCTTCTTTATGCCACAATAAGCGGAACTGAACGTAAAGCGAGCAACGCTGTGGCGGCGGAGGGAGAAGTGGTGAAGACGATAGCGGCTTGCAGTATCGGTTTTTTGTTATTGGGGTCTTCGTGCGCAAGAACTGCCTGGGTGCAGGCCCCTCTTACGCCCAAGCCATCGACCTCCTTCTCGGCTTGGAGTCAAAACGGTCATCCCGAGAAGCGTATTTGTGTTCTGCCGTTTACCGATCGCACGGCGTCCGGCGAAATTGTGGACCGCGTGCGTGAAGGGTTCTTCGGCCGCTTGGCGCTCAAACGGTTTACAGATCTCGAATTACGCGACCTTGATGCGCGCCTACATGCGTTGCCAGAACCGTGGAACAAAGTGACGCCGCAAAAACTCGGGGCAGTCTTACCATGCGACGCGCTCGTGTATGGAGAGATTTTGGAAGCAAGCAATCTCTACGTCGGCGTGTATGCACAACTCACTCTGGAAGGGCGCATTCAACTGGTTGACGCTGCTACCGGCCAAACCCTCGTAGTGAGTACGCACGCGACCAAGTTTCGTCTCGCTGGCGTACCCTTCTCGGTATTCGATCTTGTGCCGGACCTGGTGCTCAATATGCGCAATTTTTCGGGAGAACAGGGATTGCGAGCGGTGGATGACCTGGCGCGCAATCTTGCCGATCAAATTCCGGACTTGCCTGACGTTGCCTCTGTGCAGAAGGCCGAGCCATCTCCTCTTTCTACCGAGCAGGCGGCAGCTGAACGTAGCGATCAAAAGCGCGCTGAAGCGCCGACTCTAACGTCGACCTGTCCAGACCAGGATTGTTACCAAGTGCAAGTGGCCGCGTTTCATAAATCCGATGAAGCCCAGCACGCAGTGCAACTCTTGCGCGGCGAAGGATTTCAGCCCACGGTAATGACCGCGGCGCAGTCTGAACAATCGCAGCACAGAGTCATGCTTGGCCCTTTTTCTACCTTTGGGGCTGCGCAGGAGACCGGAGCCAAGGTTCAGAAACGTCTACGGTTTTCACCGGTGGTGGTGCGTCTCCTGGCGCCCTCCTCTCACTGATGATTGCCCTATTTGCGCAACGCAAATACAAGCAGCTCGTCCCCCGGCGCATAGCCAAACATTGGATTGCCCCCAGCGACGATAGCGACATATTCTGTGCCCTCAACTTCGTACGCGATAGGAGGCGCGTTTACTCCTGCTACCGTGTCAAATTGCCAAAGGAGCGCTCCGGTTGCTGCGTGAAAAGCGTCAACGTGGCCGCTCCCTTCCCCTAAGAATACCAAGTTGCCTTTGGTCGCGACGATCCCTCCGATCAATGGCTTTTCGACTTTCTTTTGCCACGCAATTTTTCCAGTCTTGGTGTCAATCGCGCTAAGCGTGCCCCAATGCGGCTCGTCGGTTGCTGCAGTGGTAGTGTATTGGCGTGGAGGCTGATCGCCTTCTCCTGGCTCAGTATGGAGGGTGTAGAGCGTCGGCATGTGTATGCCTGCAACATAGAGGAGGCCCGTCTTTGGATCGTACGCCGTTGGCGACCACGATGCGCCGCCAGCGGCGCCCGGAGCAATACGCACCCCTTCTCGTGTCGGCGTGGCGAACAAGTTTTCTTGCGGTACGAAAGGTTCAGACTTATAGAGTAAGGCTCCGGTTTTGCGATCGTGAGCATAGAACCACCCCGTTTTGCTGGCTTGCCCCACAGCTTGGACTTTCTTACCTTTCACCATTGTTGTAAACAAGACAGGAGGACTAGCGGGATCGTAACCCCATAGGTCATGTGGGACTTGTTGATAATGCCACCGCAATTCCCCGTTTTCGACATCTAGAGCCACGAGTGAGACCGTGTATAGATTATCTCCGGGGCGAGTCAGGCCATGAAATTCTGGAGAAGGGTTTCCTACGCCTAAGAACACGAGACCCAGATCCGGATCGAGCGCCGGAGTGGTCCACGTCGAACCGCCGCCGGTTTTCCAAGCGTCAGCGTACTGGGCGAACGCCGCTTTTTCCGCGGCGATGTCACGATGTAGCGGCGCTCCATCTGGGGTCGTCGTGCGCCATTCGCCTTCCCATCCTTGTTCCGGCACCGTATACCAGCGCCAGAGTTCTTTGCCGGTCTCGGCGTCAAAGGCCGCGAGAAACCCGCGCCGACCATACGCACCGGCCATGCCAACCACCGTACCCATGGGCTTCTTATCCCGGGAGTTGTCAAGGTGTAATCCATAGCCAGCGCCAGTGACGCCAACAATCACTTTTCCTTTGTAAACTATCGGAGCCATATTCGCCGCGACACCGCTGGCGCCGGTGACGGTGGCCTGACGAAGCGGGTCAGAATCGGGTAGTCCTTCAGTCGTCTCAATTTTTCCCGATTCAGCCGAAGTGAGCTCTACATCCCACACTGGTTTTCCGGTCTTCAGGTCGAGCGCGATGAGGCGGGCGTCTGCAGTCGCCATGTAGAGCTTGCCATAGCCAAGCCCCGAGCCCCGATTAGCCGTGCTACAGCAGGGAGTTTTGTTGAACGTATGTTCGTAGCGCCAGAGCTGCGCCCCAGTGCGCGCATCGAGCGCAATCACATGATTCCTCGGAGTCGTAATGTACATGACTCCATCAGCAACCAGTGGCGTCGTTTGGAAGGCCTCACGAATCCCCGTCGCAAATTTCCAGCGCAGCTCCAGTGACTGCACGTTCTGGGTGTTGATCTGATCCAACGCTGCGTAACGTTGGTTAGTGTAGTCATGCCCAAAGATCAGCCAGTTCTTACTGTCTTGACCAGCGGCGAGTAAGCGCGCAGTGTCGATAGGGTCCGCCCAAATCACACCACTTTGATAAAAGAAAACTGCCGCGGCCAGGCCGATTTGCAGCACTCGTTTTATGAAACCTGTCTCTTTGGTTACCCTGCTCTTGTGATTGACGCACTGTTTCTTGATGATCATGACCGTAAGATGCCATTTCTTGTCTGCAAGCGTAAGTCCTTTGATTGACCGAAGATTCGATTGGCATCATACTGTCAGGGCAAAAAGGGAAGTGAATAGATGGTTAGCCCGCGCGTTGCAATCAGGATGGAAGGATCTTCTATGGCATTCTATGACAAGGTCAGTGACTCAACCAACTTTGTTATCTCTTTCACCCCCAGCCCGCGAGGAGACTTTGGAGTATTCGCCAAAGGCTATACACTTGCGGCAAACCGTTTGGTCAGTTTCCTTCTGGAGGCGCCGCGGTTCTCAGACTACGAAGCCTATCCGCTAGTGTTTCTCTACAGGCATGCTCTCGAACTCGCGCTGAAACACGTCATCTATAGCTCTGTCAAACTTGCACTATTCAAGTACCTTGATAATGTCAATCAGGGATTGCAGAATTCCCACGACCTCAGGAGGCTCTCGCAGATCGTTGAATCCTTACTCGCCCACCTGTTTCCAGAGGACGAGAAACTTTGTCAAGTTGTTGCTACGGTCACCGAGACTTGTCATGAGTTTTCGGAAATTGATCCACGATCTGACGGATACCGTTATCCAATCGACAGCAAAGGGCAGCGCTCCACTAAGAGACACCAGATGGTCAATCTAAGGGCATTCGCGGACCGAATGTCGTCGGTCCTGGAGGATCTTAACACCATTCACTTTGGGCTGAACATCGAGACAGATGCGGCGCAGGAAGTTTATGAGGCGCAGGGAGTTTATGAGGCTGTTAAAAGCCTGCTATCCTAAGCCGTGAAGGAAGAAGAGCAGTAAAATGGTGTCGGGCTCACACGACGCCGCACTGCATCGTCGCTCCGTGACAGTTTGGGTGAACCTGAACGGACACGTCTGGGCGGCTTGCGGTGAACTTGTACGTCAAGGTTGTAGGAAAACTCTAGATCTAAGAGGAACAATCCGACACGATGACAGTACACAGCGTTGAGGAGCATCAGCATGTTGCGCACGTATAAAGCTATTCTACACGATAACCAGGTCGAGTGGCTTGAACAGCCGCCTGAGAAATCCAGCGCGGTGCAGGTCTACATTACAGTCTTAGAGGAACCAGCTCCTGAACTCTTGCCTGAGCGAGGACGACTGATGGCGGAGGCCCTGGCAGAGCTGGCGCGCAGAGGCGCGTTCGCCGAGATCACCGATCCGGTCTCTTGGCAGCGAGAGCTGCGTTCTGAGCGTGCCTTGCCCGACCGGGAGTCGTAATGCTCCTAGATAGCAATATCATTATCTACGCGGCGCAACCGGAGCATGCCGCATTACGCCAGTTCATCGAAACCCATACCCCCGCGGTGTCGGTCATCAGCTATATCGAAGTCCTGGGGTACCACAAATTGACGACAGAAGATCGGCAATTCTTGGAGCAATTTTTTCAAGCCGCAGAAGAGTTACCGTTATCCGAGATAGTAGTGCAGTGGGCAATCAAGTTGCGACAGCGGCGAAAGATGAGTCTTGGAGACTCCATCGTTGCGGGCACAGCAATAGCCTACAACCGGACTTTGGTAACCCGCAACACTGAGGACTTTCGCTGGATTGAAGAAATCAAATTACTCGACCCACTGGCAGTGCACAGCTAACTCTGCGTTCCGCCTCCCTGCCATCATGTCTACAGTCGAAAGAGCCTGAAAGGCAGTGTTGTAGCGGCTCGCCACTGGGTCATCAGCCGGCAAGCCGCACCATCCGACGGCACCAAGTTCAATTCTTGCTAAAATCAAACTCGTCTAGCTCTTCAAATTCGGCAGCCGCGGCATCACATCGCTACCGAACAGGA
>CAZUFQ010000332.1:0-7349 GCA_964618735.1 uncultured Enterobacteriaceae bacterium | reverse complement strand
TCAGGCAACACCGGCGCGAAGTCGGCAAAGACGTTGAGCTGTAAGTCGAGGGTGTCGCGGATGTTCATATCCTCATGGTAACGCCCAGTCCAACGGAAGGTTTTTCCTTTCGCTATTGTCAACCCAGTCAAGTCAATATCTCGCGAGCCCAGGAAGTCGCATTCTTCCTTAGGAAAGTCTTCTCCAATGACAGCGACCAGCTTGACCGGAGCAAAGTAGCTCGCGGCCACCGCAAAATAAGCGGCAGAACCGCCGAGCACCTCTGGCGCGGAGCCGTGCGGCGTTTCTATCGTGTCAAAGGCAAGCGAACCGACGACAAGGATACTCATTACCTTCCCCTCATTCCCCAAGATATTTCCCGGCAATGACGCGCAATTCGTCCCTCACTGGCGGCGGAATCAATGAACGATCCGTAATAATCGCATTCTTGAGCGCCTCAGCACAGGGACAGTTCCGCTCGCGCGGCAAGCGGGGAATCACCAGGCTAATCAGCGTTTGCGCCGTTGCAACATTCTTATTCGGAATTCTCAGGATGGCTTCAATGACAACATGGCCATGCTCGGTGTTCCAGCAATCGTAATCCGTCGCCAGCGCCAGCGTGGCAAAGCAAAGTTCTGCTTCACGCGCGAGCTTGGCTTCTTGTAGATTGGTCATGCCAATGATGTCAGCGCCCCAACTGCGATACAAATATGACTCAGCGCGAGTAGAAAATTGCGGCCCTTCCATGCAAACATAAGTTCCACCTAGATGAATCGTGGCAGGAATCTCTCGTCCCACGTCCGCCAGCAGGCGCGTCAACACAGCACACATAGGATCAGCAAACGTCACATGGGCCACGACCCCGCGCCCGAAGAAGGTGCTAATGCGCCCACGCGTGCGATCGATGAATTGATCAGGAATGATGATATCTCCAGGAACAATTTCTTCTTTCAGACTGCCAACGGCGCTCACCGCGATCAGGTGTTCGACTCCGAGCTTTTTCATGCCATAGATATTGGCCCGGAAGTTGAGTTCTGAGGGCAAAATGCGGTGACCACGCCCGTGACGCGGCAGAAACACCACTCGCACGCCATCGAGTTCTCCCACAAAGTACTCGTCCGATGGCGATCCAAAAGGAGTTGCTACAGTAACCCATGCGCCATTTTGTATACTGGGCATCTGGTACAAGCCGCTGCCGCCAATTACACCGAGTGTTGTCACGTACACTTATCTCCTCTGAGACACCTTGCTTGCAGCAAGCTCAAGCAAGACAGACTTTGTCAAAGCACGACAACGCTAGCGTTGTCGCTGAGCGGCTCCTCACTTTCAGTTTCCCATTGGCGAGGCTCAGGAAACCCAGCGGCCAATTGTCCACAAGCGCCCTGTACATCTTGGCCGCGACTCTCTCGAATCGTGGCGTGTACGCCTTTATCCAGCAAGAGTTGGCGAAAGTGCTCAATGCGGGACCGCGGAGTCGGCAAAAAAGCCGCTCCCGGAAATGCATTAAAAGGAATGAGATTGACCTTGGCGCGGATCCCGTGCAACAGCTTCACTAACCGTCGAGCGTCTTCGTCACTATCGTTCACTCCGTTGAGCATCGTATAGGCAAAGGTTAATCGTTTCCGCGGGGCGATCGGCAGCTTACGGCAGGCATCCAGAAGGTGTTCCAACGGATAACGACGATTGATCGGCATAAGATCATCCCGCATCCGATTCGTAGTCGCAGTCAGCGACACCGTCAGATTGACCGGCGTTTCCTCCGCAAGCTGACGGAGTTGGGGGACCAACCCCACAGTCGAAACAGTGACCCGGCGTGGAGAAACATTCAATCCCCATTCTGCAGTAATGATCGATAGCGCCTTTATCAGTTGGTCATAGTTGGCCAGCGCTTCTCCCATCCCCATGAAGACGATGTTCGTCAGACGCTCTCCCTGAAGTAAACTCGCCTGCACCTCCCAGATCTGACTGACAATTTCACTTGCAGTTAAGTCCCGCAACGGACGCACTTGCGCGGTCGCACAGAAGCGGCAGCCCATCGCACAACCCACTTGGGAGGAGATACACAATGTGAGGCGATCCTCAGCAGGAATAAGCACACTCTCAATGCGCCGTTGGTCCGCCAACGAGAAAAGATATTTACGCGTGCCGTCGGCAGCTGGCGCGACATGGGCGCAAGACAAACGAGTGATTGAAAATTCTTGACTCAGCAGAGCGCGCAATGAAACAGAGAGGTCCGTCATTTCCGCAAAGGTTGCTGCCCCTTTTTGGTACACCCATTTGAGAATTTGCCGGGCGCGAAACGGCTTCTCCTCATGTGCGAGAAGCCAGGTCTCTAGCTCAGTTTTGGTGAAGGATTTGATATCCATGGGAGCAGAAACAGGAAACGTCCCAGAGTGCGGCGCCCGAGGACTCTCTGAGAATGCTTGACGTTGTTTATTTTAGCGAGAAACGATCTCCATCTCGCTGAAAAAGTAGGCGATTTCCCACTTTGCGGTGTCTGGACCGTCAGACCCATGCGCAGCATTTTTCTCCACATCCGTCGCCCAGTCCTTGCGAATCGTGCCAGCGTCAGCTTTTGCGGGATCAGTCGCGCCCATGAGGCGTCGATTTGTCTGAATAGCGTCTTCACCCTCCACTACCGACACGAGAATGGGACCAGAAGACATAAACGTGGTCAAACTATCAAAAAACGGTCGTTCTTTATGAACCGCGTAGAACCCCTGGGCTTCCGTTTTACTCAGAGAAATCATCTTCGCCGCAACAATTTTCAGTCCCACATTTTCGAACCGACGCAGGATATCGCCAATAGCGTTCTTTTCCACGGCGTCAGGCTTCACGATCGACAAGGTACGCTCTTTCATTGGACCCCTTTCCTATAATCGGGGTAGTGTATCGGCGAGCGCTAGGAGGGTCAACGAGGGAGGAAAACGTCACAGAACCTCGCAGAGGGTTGCAATTGCCGGGAGACATCCATAAGGAAAGGGAAACTCTTTATGTGGTTGATTTTCTACGGAAAGGAGCTGCGATGAGTACAAACCTCAAATGGCCGATTGAATATCCCGACCGGATTCAGCTTTATTCGTTGGCGACCCCAAATGGGCAAAAGGTCGGGATCGCCCTGGAAGAGTTAGGGCTTCCCTACGAAGCACATAAAGTGAATATCCAACAAGGCGATCAATTTACCGATGAGTTTAAGGCAATCAATCCGAACTCAAAAATTCCTGCGATTGTCGATCCCAACGGTCCGGGTGGGCAACCACTGGCCATCTTCGAATCTGGAGCGATCTTGCTGCACTTGGCCGAAAAGGCGGGCAAGTTGCTGCCCGCCGATCCACGTAAGCGCAGTGAGTGCATCCAGTGGCTGTTCTTCCAAATGGCGAACGTCGGCCCCATGTTCGGTCAATTTGGCCATTTCTATCGTTTCGCCAAAGAGAAACTTCCGTACGCAATTGAACGCTATACCAATGAGGCGCGCCGCCTGTTGGGCGTGCTTAATACGCAGCTCGCGGGACACGACTATCTTATTGACAACGAATATACGATAGCGGATATTGCGACATTCCCGTGGGTCGGTTGTCTGGACTGGGGCTACAACGCTGCGGACGATCTCAAACTCAAGAAAGATTTTCCACACGTCATGGCGTGGTGCGCTCGCTGTACGGAACGTCCGGCGTCAGTGCGCGGCGCCAAGGTCTGTCCGTTCTAAGCCAGAGTCATTTCCGTCTCAGGAAGGAAGGGCCTCAGATGAAGTTTTCGGAAGTGGTGGGGCAAGCAGTCGCCTGGTTGCAGCGCGAGGGGCGAGTATCGTATCGAGCACTCAAGTTGGAGTTTGACTTGAATGATGACTCGCTTGACGCGCTCAAGGAAGAACTCATCGAGGTCAAAGAGCTAGCCGTCGATAAAGACGGCAAGATGCTCGTTTGGGCAGGCAGTTCAGCGTCGAGTGTCCAGAGTCTAGAGTCTCAGAGCGCCTATCTTGCTGACGCTAGACGCGCGACGCTAGACCCTAGACCCATTAGCTACACGCATCCTCATTTAGCCGAGCGCATCCGAGCAGAACAAGCCGCGCTGGAAGCACGCGAGGCAACGGACGGTGAACGCAAAACCATCACCGCCCTCTTTGCCGATCTCAAAGGCTCCACTGCGCTCATTGAAGGGCTCGATCCCGAAGAGGCTCGCGCCCTCATTGACCCCGCCTTGCAACTCATGATGGACGCCGTCCATCGCTATGAGGGCTACGTAGCTAAAACCCTCGGCGACGGCATTTTGGCCTTGTTTGGCGCTCCCATCGCTCATGAAGATCATCCTCAACGAGCACTGTATGCCGCCTTGCGCATGCAAGAGGAGATGCGCCGCTATGCGGATACTCTACGCGCCAAGGGGACTGCCCCGTTGTTCATGCGCGTGGGAGTGAACACAGGGGCAGTCGTTGTCCGTTTCA
This sequence comes from uncultured Enterobacteriaceae bacterium, assembly GCA_964618735.1. Classification (GTDB taxonomy): domain Bacteria; phylum Desulfobacterota; class Binatia; order Bin18; family Bin18; genus SYOC01. Next base: position 2,929 of record CAZUFQ010000332.1, on the reverse strand, counting down.
TCCGCAAAGACGATCTGCAGACGGACTATGATCCGATTGGGCATTCGACCCACGTCGCAGCACGGATGGAACAACTCGCCACGCCCGGCGCGATTGTGGTCTCGGCGTATACCCACAAACTGACCGACGGGTACTTTGCCTTCAAGGACTTAGGCCCCACCCAGATCAAAGGGATAGAAGAACCACTCAACATCTATGAAGTAGTGGGAGTCGGTCCACTGCGCACGCGGTTGCAAGCGTCAGCACGACGCGGGCTAACACGCTTTGTAGGCCGACAGAGCGAGCTAAAACAGTTGCAGCACGCGTTAGCACGAGCAAAAACTGGGCAGGGACAGATCGTTGGGACGATGGGGGAACCGGGCTTGGGCAAGTCGCGGCTGTTCTACGAGTTCAAATTGCTCTCGCTAAGTGGCTGTCTCGTTTTGGAAGCCTATTCCGTCTCACATGGCAAAGCTTCGCCGTACTTGCCCGTGATTGAACTACTCAAGAGTTACTTCCGCATTGAGCCCCCAGATGACGAGCGAACACGACGCGAGAAAGTAGCGGGAAAAGTGCTCATGCTCGACCGCAGTCTGGAAAACACCCTCCCCTATCTTTTCGCCTTGCTGGGAATTGAAGAACAGCCCTCCCCATTGCAGCAAATGGACCCACAGATTCGGCGGCGGCGTACGTTTGACGCAATTAAGAAGTTGTTCTTGCGTGAGAGCCTCAATCAACCGTTAGTCCTGATCTTTGAAGATCTGCACTGGATCGACAGCGAGACGCAAGGATTTCTTGATGTGCTCAGTGAGAGCATGGCCAATGCGCAGATTCTCTTGTTGGTTAATTACCGCCCGGAGTATCGCCAGGAATGGGGACAGAAGACCTATTACACCCAGTTGCAGCTGACGCCGTTGGGCAAAGCCGAGGTGGAGGAGTTCCTGAATGCGTTGCTAGGAACGTCCGTAGGGGCGCAGCATGCTGCGCCCCTACAATCTCTGAAGCAAGTGATCTTAGAAAAGACCCAAGGCACACCGTTTTTCATGGAAGAGATTGTCCAGGAGTTGGCGGAACGGGGCGTGCTCAAGCAGGATCTTACAGTAGGCTGGGTCGTGACCCAGCCTACAACTGACCTGCATATTCCAACGACCGTGCAAGGCGTGCTGGCGGCGCGCATTGATCGCTTGGCTCCAGACGAAAAAGCTCTGTTGCAACAACTGGCCGTCATCGGGAGAGAGTTTCCTTTAAGCCTCATCCGCCAAGTTATTCGCCAGCCTGAAGACGAACTCTATCACTTACTCTCGGCGCTCCAGCACAAAGAATTTCTCTACGAGCAACCCGCGTTCCCAGAAGTGGAGTACATTTTCAAGCATGCGTTGACGCAGGAGGTGGCCTACAGCTCTGTGCTCATCGAACGGCGCAAAGCCTTACATGAACAGACGGGACAGGCCATCGAGCGGCTCTACAAAGACAACCTAGAGGAACACTACAGTGAGCTAGCTCATCACTACAGCCGCAGTAGCAATACGGAGAAGGCAATTGCGTATTTAGGAGAATCTGGGAAACTTGCAGCTCACCGATCTGCTTATTTAGAAGCAATCACACAACTGACAGCAGCACTGGACATGCTAAAAACTCTTCCAAACACCCGCATTCGTGTTCAGCAAGAACTCATATTACGACTAACGTTAGGGGCCCCACTCGCGGCAATTAAAGGATATGCAGCCGCAGAGGTGGAAGATCTCTATACCCGTGCCCGAGCACTCTGTCAGGAAATCGGCGAGACGCCACAATTGTTTCCCACTCTCCGCGGCTTGTGGATCTTTTACTTTGCACGGACGGATTGGAAGACGGCCCGTATATTGGCCGAACAACTTGTCAGTCTTGCCTATAACTCTCAAGATTCAGCCATGCTCGTTGAAGCCCACGGTGCGTTAGGACAGACTCTTTTCTGGATTGGGGAATTTCCTCTAGCGTGGGCAAATGTTGAACAAGCAATAACACTTTACGACCAACGACAACACGCAGCCTTGGCTTTTCTCTCCGGCTATGATCCCGGTGTTGCTAGTCTTTGTCGAGCGATGTGGATTTTATGGGTTCTGGGATATCCAGAGCAAGCATTGCAGAAAAGTCGTGAGGCTCTCACACTTGCACGAGAACTAGGACATCCACAAAGCCTTGCTCTGGCTCTCGATTTTACAGCTTTTCTCCATCTGTACCGCCGAGACTGGGAGGCTGCCCAGGAGCCATTAGAAGCAGCCTTAACATTGAGTACAGAGCGGGGGTTTGCTCAATTCTTAGCGGTTGCGGAATTCAAGAAAGGATGGGCGCTAGCTGAAAGTGGGAAAAGAGAAGCAGGTATTGTACAGATGCACAACAAATTCCTAGCTCAGCAGAGAACAGGGAATCAATTAGGATTACAACATTGGTTCGTCCTTTTAGCAGAAGCTTATGGGAAGGCAGGACAAATAGACGAAGGCCTCAAGATCATTGGCCAAGGGTTTGCACTTATAGAGGAAAATGGCGGGCGCTCACACGAAGCCGAACTCTACCGCCTCAAAGGCGAGCTGACGCTTCAAAAAGAGTCCCAAGTTCAAGGTTCCGAGTTCCAAGCCACCGCTCCCCAATCCCTGAACCCTGATCCCCAAGGCGAGGCCGAAGCCTGTTTCCTCAAAGCTATTGAGATCGCCCGTCAGCAGCAAGCCAAATCCTGGGAACTCCGCGCCACGATGAGTCTCGTACACCTGTGGCGGAGCCAAGGCCAGCACCATGTAGCCCGCGAGATGCTGGCTAACATTTACAACTGGTTCACTGAAGGATTTGACACGGTAGACTTGCAAGAGGCGAAGGCATTGTTGGAGGAGTTGGCAGGAGCGAAGTCCCTATGAGACTACTCCTCATGGAGAGAAAGCAGGGGCGACCGACCGGTCGCCCCAGGGACAGGAATGTT
>CAZUFQ010000331.1:0-7358 GCA_964618735.1 uncultured Enterobacteriaceae bacterium | reverse complement strand
GGGGGGGAATGGTGTCCCAAAGGGCGGAGGGCAATTCGCGTTGGTAGGCGACGCCGAGCTGGACGAGGGCAACGTGTGGGAGGCATTGGGAGAGGAATATACCCAGCGGCTTTCCCGGGTGTTGTGGATAGTGGATCTGAATCGGCAAAGTTTGGATCGCGTGGTCCCAGACGGGCGCGCCCAACGACTCCAGGAGATGTTTCGGGTCAATGGCTGGCGGGTGATCGAATTGAAATATGGCGGCAAACTTGAGGCCGTGTTTCGTAAACCCTACGGACTCAAACTGCGGGCGCGGATCGATGAGATGAGCAATGAAGAGTACCAAAGTCTACTTCTTCAAGATGGTGAAGTCATCCGTTCCCGGCTTATTCACTTCGGAGGGCGCGAAGACCCAACCGTCGCCAGGCTCCTCGAGGATTACGAAGCGGACGAAGTCAAAGAGCTGCTGAGCAATCTCGGTGGACATGACTTGGAGAAAGTTCTGGCGGCGTACGCGGAAGCGTTTGCGGTCGAAAAACAGCCGGTCGTTATTCTGGCGTACACCATCAAAGGACAGGGACTGCCTTTCGCAGGGAATCCGGCAAACCACGCTTCTTTGCTCAAACCGGCCGAAATCGAGACGCTACGGCAACAGCTCAATATTCCCCTCGGAGAGGAATTTTCAGGATTTCCTGTCAACAGTGAAGAAGCCCGGTACATTAGGGAGCGACTTGAAGAGGGAGGATGGGCTAATGGGCAGACGACAAGCGTCGAGCGCCCTCCCATTGCCATACCAATGACGCTGAGTAGCGCGTATCACGGCATGCTGTCCACCCAGGCTGCTCTGGGCCGGATCTTTCTCGCCCTTAGTCGCGACCCCCAGGTCGCCCCCTACCTTGTCACAGTCTCGCCCGATGTGGCGACGTCCACGAATCTGGGGGGCTGGATTCATAAAGTTGGCGTGTATTCACGCCGTCAAGTGAAAAATTATTTTCGCGAACAAGGAATCTCACTATTAGTTGATTGGCGCGAGATCCCGCAGGGCAATCATATCGAACTGGGAATTTCCGAGACCAATCTCTTTCTCTTGCTGGGCGCGTTAGGGTTAGCCGACGACCTGTACGGACAAGCCCTCCTGCCGGTCGGGACTGTCTATGATCCGTTTGTGTGCCGGGCGCTTGATGCGTTTATCTACGCAGCCTATTCGCACGCGAAATTTATTGTGGTGGGTACTCCCTCGGGTATTAGTCTGAGCGCGGAAGGCGGCGCACACCAGTCCGTTATCACAGCGGGGATCGGGTTACAGTTGCCCGGCGTGACGTACTATGAGCCCGCGTTCGCCTTGGAGCTTGAATGGATCTTGCTGCATGCCTTAGCCGCACTGCAAGACCGACAGCAGAGTAAAAGCGCGTACTTGCGCTTGTCTACAAAACCCTTGGATCAATCTTTGTTCAATACCGTGTTGGAGAAACGAACTGAAGACGTCTTGCGACAAGAGGTCCTCAAGGGTGGGTATCGGTTGATAGATTGCCGGGCGGAGGAAGGATATCAGCCGGGGCACAATGTCGTGCACCTGTTTGTGAGCGGCGCCATGGTGCCAGAAGCCGTCGCCGCCGCGCGTCAGCTCCAGACTCAGCACGTCTTCGCCAACGTCTTTACGGTAACAAGCGGTGATCTTCTCTTTCACGATTACTTGGCGGCGCAACACGAAAAGATACGTGGACAGCAGCGCCAGAGTTGGGTAGAAGAACTCGTTCCTTTGCCGGAGCGATCGGCGCCGGTGGTGACTCTGCATGATGCGCACCCGCACACGTTGTCGTTCATCGGCGGCGCCTTGTCCACACGAATGACCAACCTCGGAGTGACAGAGTTTGGACAATCAGGGTCGCAAGCCGATCTGTACCAGCGGTACGGCATCGCCCCAGAACACATTGTTGAGGCGGCGATGTGGATGGTAAAAAACCGATAGTGAAAGGAGCTCTCAGCAATGAAGCTCATCGGGGTTGACGTCGGCGGGACCTTTACTGATGTAGTCTACACCGACACCGACACGCACCAGGTGTTGATTCACAAGGTCCCCACCACATCGGTAGACCCATCGGTCGGCGTCATTACCGGCATCACAGACCTCTGTAAACGGAATGAGATCAAGCTGACTGACATTCAGCAGATCTATCATGGGACCACCATCGCGACGAACGCCCTGCTTGAGTACAAAGGGGCGCGTGCAGGCGTGATTACCACCAAGGGATATCGAGATATTCTCCATATTGGTCGGCATCAGCGCCCGCAACACTACTCCATTCAGCAGGAAATCCCCTGGCAAGACCGCCCCCTGGCGCGACGCCGACATCGCAAGGTCGTCACAGAGCGTCTCGTTCCCCCAAAGGGAGAAGTTTTGCTTCCGCTGAACGAGGATGAGGTGCGAGAAGCGGTGCGGGCATTAAAGGCTGAGGGAGTAGAAGCAATCGCGGTGTGTTTCCTCTTCTCCTATCTTAATGCACGGCACGAGGAACGAGCGCGCGAGATTATCCTTGAGGAATACCCCGAGGTGTTTGTCACCACTTCGGCGGCTGTCTCGCCGCAATTTCGCGAGTTCGAACGCTTTACCACAGCAGCTATCAATGCGTTCATTGGACCGCCAGTGCACGGTTACATTACGCTCCTTACGCAGCGGTTGCGTGGCGCCGGCCTGCAGGCGGACCTGCACATCATGCGTTCCAACGGCGGCGTCGCCACCCCTGCGATGGTGGCTGAGAAGCCCGTGCTCACGCTTTTGTCTGGGCCCGCCGCCGGGGTCCTCGGCGGCGCGTGGTCCGGCGCCTTATCGCAATACCCGCGTCTTATCACCTTCGACATGGGAGGAACGAGCGCCGATATCGGTGTGGTGACCAATGGCGTCTTTAGCGAGGCCACAGCGCGCGACACCTGGATCGCTGGCTATCCAGCTATGGCGCCAATGATCGACATTCACACCATCGGAGCTGGCGGCGGCAGCATCGCAATGATCGACGCCGGCGGAGCCTTTCGCGTTGGACCACAAAGTGCCGGCTCACAACCCGGACCGGCGGCTTATGGACGCGGGGGAATAGCGCCGACCGTGACTGACGCCAATATGGTCTTGGGAAGGATTGACAAAGACAACTTCCTGGGCGGCGAGATGCGGCTCGACGACGCGGCGGCGCGCCAGGTCATCCATGAATTGGCCCAGCGCCTGGGGCTGTCTGATATCGAAGCGGCTGAGGGGATCATTACTATTGTCAATAACAACATGGCCAATGCAATTCGCTCGCGCACCGTGCAAAAAGGCATTGACCCGCGGGAGTATGCGCTGGTGGCCTTCGGCGGCGCAGGTCCTTTGCATGGCGCTGAAGTCGCCAAGATGCTGAGCATTCCTGCCTGCATCGTTCCCTGCTTTCCGGGACTGACTTCAGCTCTCGGTTTGTTAACCACCGATTTGAAATACGACACCGTTAAGACCGCGTTTCAAGTCCATCCTGGGCTGGACTATTCTCAACTCAACGCCGACTTCGCGGAAATGGAACAATCCCTGCGCGGGCAGTTTGCGGCTGACGGTATTGATCATGCGCGGGTGACGTTCGAGCGTTTTGCGGACGCACGGTATGTTGGCCAAGGCTATGAACTGCGCATTCCAATGCCAGAAGGGCTGTTGCACGAAGAAAATATGCGGCGCATCGGCGAAGCGTTCCATCGCCGGCACGAAGCGGAGTATGGCCACTGCTTTGTTTCCAGCCCGATTGAACTCGTCAATATTCGCATTACCGGCGTTGGACCAACACAAAAAATCCAGCGCTTGATTCCGCTGACGGGCGGATCGCTGCACGAGGCGCACTTTAAAACGGACCGCTGCGTTTTCCGCACGCCAGATGGGCTCAAAACCTTTGAAACCATTTTCTACAGCCGTGAGAAACTTCCGGTTGGCCAGACGTTGCACGGTCCTGCGCTTATTCTGCAAACTGACAGCACCACGGTCGTCCCGCCGGACTGTAGTGCTCAGACCGACGAACATGGCAACCTTATCATCACCATCGGAGGCGCTGTATGACGCTGCAAATCAGTCCCAGCTCAGAAATTCGGAAAAGTCAGTCGATTGATCCTGTCACTGCGAGTGTGATTCTTGGCGCGCTGGAGCAGATCGCGGTGGAGATGGGCTATAAGCTGATGCGCATGGCGTACTCCAGCATTATCCGGGAGTCGGAAGATTTCGGGGCGGCGTTGGTGAACGCGCAAGGGCAGCAATTGTGCGAATGTAAACAGAGCACGCCCCTCCAGTCTGGGCCCATCCCAGGTTACGTCCGAGGTATCCTCCGGCAGCTCGCCGCACGAGGCGAGACCATGAATCCGGGCGACGTGATCATGCATAACGATCCCTATGGCGGCGCCAGCCACGGTCCTGATGTTGGGTTCTGTGTCCCGGTGTTCTACGACAATCAGTTAGTGGGGTTTTCGATGACCACAGCTCACCACCTCGATATTGGTTCGCAGACGCCCGGGAGCACGGGCATTGTCGAAGCGGTGGATGCGTACGCCGAAGGCTTACAGTTTAAAGCTATCAAGGTGTTTGACCAGGGTAAGCGCAATGAAGCGGTCTGGCAACTCTTACGCGATAACGTCCGAGTTTCTGATTTAGTTGTCGGCGACATGGAAGCCCAAATTGCCGCCTGCCGCATCGGCGCTGCGCGGTTTGTCGAACTGATTGACCGTTACGGTCTCGCTACCGTTGAAGCCGCCTGTGCTGAGCTGTTCGATTATTCTGAACGCCTGATGCGGCAGGCCATCGAGCAAATTCCTGATGGTCGCTACACCGCCACCGGCTACATGGACGGATATTTAGACGATCCCAGCCCGAGCCGGCGCAATCTCCCGATCGTCGTTACCTTGACGATCACAGGAAGTGATATGCTTGTGGATCTCACCGGTACGGCTCCACAAGTCTCGGATCGCCCAATCAATATGCCATTCGTGGGCTCCGTCGATGTGGCCGTGTGGCTCGTGCTGCGGTCGGTCCTGTTGGATACGGAGCGGTATGGGAGCATCCCGCAGAACGGTGGGCTGTACCGACCTATCACGATTGTGGCCCCAGAAGGAACCTTAGCCAACCCGATCTTTCCAGCGCCCACCATCGCGCGCTTTGTGGGCGGGAACGTCTTGTGCGATACGGTCATGCGGGCGCTGTCCCAGGCCTTGCCTCAGCAGGTAAGTGCGGGGATCGGCAATCTCAAAGTAATTGCCGCTAGCGGGTTCCGGCGCAATCGACCATGGGTGCATCTGGAAATCTTCGAAGGGAGCTACGGCGGGCGCTATGGGCGCGACGGGATGGACGCTGTAGACACTCTCTACGCCAATACGCGCAATAATCCGATCGAGGACATCGAGTCTCATGTTCCCCTGCGGGTAGAGCGCTACGAGTTGCGTGAGGACGCCTGTGCTCCAGGACAGTGGCGGGGCGGCCTCGCTTCGATTAAGGCGGTGCGCTATTTAAGCGACGGCGGCGCCTCGGTCGAAGGCGACGGCTTTGCCTATGGGGCCTGGGGATATGATGGGGGGGGCTCCGGCTTTCCCGGCCAGCTCATTTTGCGGACTGTAAATGACGAGGAAATATCTCTGCCGTCCAAGGTTCCATACCGCAGCGTCCAGACCGGGGACGTCTTTATTGCAGTGGGGGCCACGGGTGGCGGCTATGGCGATCCACTGCAACGTGACCTGCGTCAGGTGCTCGAAGACGTGCGTGATGGGTATTACTCGGCAGCGATCGCCGAACGAGATTATGGAGTGATTATCACCGAGTCTCTGCAACTCGATGAAGCCGCCACCGCGGCCTGTCGAGGCGAGAGGAAAATGGCGTATGGCAAATAGCCGATGGCCCGCTCCCTAGACCTACCTTGTGTAGGGTGCATTTATGCACCGGGGAATGGTGCGCAAGCGCACCCTACAGCTCGATGAAGCCGCAACTGACGCCTGTCGACGCGCACGAAAAGAGACAATGTTGCCCTCAAAGACTGCTGAAGGGTAATGGCATGAAATTAGAGAATAACATGTCATTGTGAGGAGCCCTTCGACCCCGTTCGTCCTGAGCCTAGCAGGATCGAAGGACACTCATGACACGCTTCGCGACGAAGCAATCTTTGCTTTTCAGGAGATTGCTTCGCTTTTGTAAGTCGCTCGCAACGCCTCCGTTGCTCATCCTAATGCTATTGCGCTGAATATGCATACACAGGAGGATAATGGTCCTTCCAGGGCCGCGCCTCCTCAAGCTGGGAAGCGACTTGCAGAAGGAGGTCCTCGCGTCCCAGCGCGGCAACAAGCTGGATACCCACAGGCAATCCCTCTGGGGTCCAGTGCAACGGCAGCGAGATGGCTGGTTGGCCGGTAAGATTGAAGGGCTGAGTAAACGCCACCTGTTGGCCAATTCGTTTGATGAGCTTCCAGGGCTTGTCCGGGGGCGGAGTCATCTCGGCAAGGGTTGCTGGGGGCTCACAGACCGTCGGGGTTAGCAGCAAGTCAAAGTCGCTTGCCCACCACTGCGTGACTCGCCATGCCCAGTCCAGTTGCCATCCCGCTGCCTCAAGGAAGTCCTCCGTAGCAACAGACGGCAACTCAGTCCGTGCTAAGGTCCACAGGTAGGGCTCGACGTCATCCTGCTCGACAGGGCGACCCAGCAACTTGCTCAGCCCGCGCAGCGCCATGCGAAAAACTATCCAGCCCAGCGCGCCGGTCCGTACTCCGTGTTCCTCCTCCAGCAGCGCCTCAGGCCATGCTGGTTCGACCACATGCCCCAGCGACTCCAGGAGCTTCCCGATGGCTTCGGTTCCAGTGACGCATTCGGGATGAACCGTAACGCCATTCATGCGGGTCAAGATGCCAATGCGCAGGCGACCTGGAGTGGCCCCCACTTCAGTCGTGTACCGTCGTGCAGGAGGTGGCGCAAGGAAGAGTTCGCCAGGCTCACTGCCGTGTACGGCATCAAGAACCGCCGCCACGTCGCGCACCGTGCGACTGACCACGAACTCACAGACACTCGCACCAAGCGGCATACAACCGAATGGAATGCGTCCACGCGAAGGCTTTAAGCCCACCACTCCACACCACGCAGCCGGTAACCGAATCGAACCTCCACCATCGTTGGCGTGCGCAATGGGCGCGAGACCAGCCGCGACCGCTGCGCACGACCCACCCGACGAGCCACTGGTTGAACGTGCGAGATCCCAGGGGTTATGCGTCGCGCCGAAGGCCAGCGGTTGGGTGGTGCTTTGTAACCCAAATTCCGACATGTTCGTTTTCCCGAGCGTGACGAAGCCCGCACGCTGGAAGCGCGTCCCAAGAGGAGTGTCAAAGGGTGCGGTGTACCGTGCCTCGCG
>CAZUFQ010000330.1:0-7359 GCA_964618735.1 uncultured Enterobacteriaceae bacterium | reverse complement strand
ACGGGCGCCCCATCCTCGACCGCGGGATCCGCTTCGACCGGACCACGCTGGAGGAGGCCTCCAAGTGCGCCCTGGTGTCGCTGGACTCGACCATGCGCTCCAACGTCACCGTGGGTCCGCCGATCGACCTGCTCGCCTACCGGGTGGACGAGCTGGAGGTGACCCGCCAGCGGCGTTTCTCGGCGAGCGATTCCGATCTCGTCTTGAGTCTTCACTACCTCCTATCGAATTGTGACCTGAATGTTGATTTTTGAGGAGATTAAGTAATGGACACCCGCATCAGTGTAGACCCGAAGATTTGCAGCGGCAAACCATGTATCCGGGGAACCCGTATTATGGTGAAGAATATTCTTGGTATGATCGCTGGGGGATACACGATTGAGAAAATACTCGAAGCCTATCCTGAATTGACGCGAGAGGATGTCATTGACGCTCTTGATTACGTGAGCCAGGTGATTGACGAGGAAAAGGTCATTCAGCGTGTCTGAGGTGCTTACTATTCTACTTGATCAAAATGTACCTCATCACCGACCGCTCCCGCATTCGTGTCAGGTCGGGTAAACGACCTAGGGCGGTTCGCATTTGCTTGTACCTGGCTCGTTCACCCTTCGACAGGCTCAGGGCGAACGGTAAAAACTCACGTGTCAAGGCAAAATCCGTTCGTGCTGAGCTTGTCGAAGCACGAGAACGCTTGCCGAGGGGTACATCCATTTGCAATTTGCTCTAGTTCCTCATAGAACCCGCTCAGAGAAATTCACTCCCGTTTGTCACTGGCGAATCAACGGTGCCTTCCAGATTTTGGGATCTCTCTTGTCTCCTCTGTCATGGGGCGGAGTTGATTATAGGTGGAGTTTCACAGTACAAAAAGCCCGACTGCTGAGCGCGACAATAGTCGAAATTGCGCTCCGGCATCACGTCCTTGACACTCCGGAGATCCCCCTCGTATCATCAAGAAAGTCGTCAAAAGGCCAGGATTTTTTCACTTCATGTGACGACAGTAAAAAAAGGCCGGGAGAAAAGGAATCGTCAGATGCGCCGAGAAGACTTAAGCAAGAAGACGAAACAAGCACTGCTGGCAATAGCGCAACAGCAGGGCGTCGCAGGCGCGAGCCGATTGCGCAAACCCGAATTAATCGAGAAATTGATGCAGACACTGGCGTCGCCTGCAGACGCAGCGCCTTCGGCGTCTCCTGCGCCTCTCGTCTCGAGAAAAAGCCAGCCAAAAGCAAAATCTCAAAGTAAGCAAGCGACGCCTTCTCCGTCTACGAAAAACCTTTCCAGCCGCGCCTCCAAGCCGCGCCTTTCCGAACAGACTGAGCGACCTACATCACTGGAGATTAATAAGGATAGGCACGAGAACCCGATTGTTATTGTTTCAACAGGCCTTCCGGAACCGACGAGTCAAGTTATATCACCAGAGCAAGCGACGTCAGTACAACCTGGACATGATCAAATCGACCTAGCCCACGCAGCAGCTGAGAAAAAGTTCTTTCTCGGTCCTCAACTGGAGGCTTCTGTTGCCCGACAGGATACTCTTCCCGCTTCATACGATGACAATCGACTGGTGTTGCTGGCGCGGGACCCATACTGGCTCTATGCTTATTGGGATTTTGACGCGGCGCGCTTTAGCAATGGACACAGTCAACTTGCAGGCAACGAACATCGTCTCGTGCTGCGAGTGTTTGACGTGACGTACCTTGAATTTAATGGGCAAAACGCATGGAGCACGGCGGATATCGAGCTCGCGCCGTTCGCCACCAATTGGTACATTCCCGTTCCACAGGCGGAAACTGCTTATTGTATAGAACTCGGTTACCGCTCAGAGGACGGACAATTCATTGCACTAGGTCGCTCGAATACTGTTGTGACACCACAGGCGGATGTCTCCCTCAACACGACTGTACGCTGGTTAACCCCCTTTGAACGACGTATGACAACATCATCACCTACACATGCTCCACGTTCAACCTTCGCCCAAGAAGAGACCCCTGGGTCTCTGTCGCACGACCAGGCGGCGAGTACGCTTTCTTCGGCAGAGCACCCTTTTTCGTGGGGGGCCGGCCATAAAATCACTACAACTCTGCCTAAGTAAGGAACACGAATGAAAGGCTTTCTCACTTTTGTTCTACATACGCATCTGCCGTTTGTCCGTCATCCGGAATATGACGAATTTCTCGAAGAAAGCTGGTTATATGAAGCGATTACCGAAACCTATATCCCGCTGATTGATATGCTCGAAGGCATGGTACGCGATCGCGTGCCCTGCCGCCTCACGATGTCGCTTACCCCGCCGCTGCTCAACATGTTGAGCGACTCGCTTTTGCAGGAACGGTACGTGCGTCGTCTCGAGCGGCTGATTGAACTGGCGGAAAAAGAACGAGCGCGGGTACAGCACGATCCGCCGTTTGCGCGTCTCGCGGCGATGTACGAACAGCTTTTTTTGCACTCGCGTTCAGTCTTTGTCGAACAGTACAGGCGCGACCTCGTTCAAGCGTTTCGCCGCTTTCAAGATCTCGGCGTCCTGGAAATTATCGGTTGCGCCGCCACGCACGGTTACTTACCGCTCATGCAGATCAATGAAAAAGCCGTGCACGCCCAAATTCGCGTCGGGGTCGATGAATATCGTCGTCTGCTTGGTCGTAATCCGCGCGGACTCTGGCTCCCGGAATGCGCGTACTATCCCGGCCTCGACGCCATCCTTAAAGAGTACGGTATTGAGTACTTCTTAGTTGATACTCACGCTGTTCTGTACGCCACGCCTCGTCCGTTCTACAATGTTTACGCCCCGTTGTATTGTCCGAGCGGCGTTGCTGCTTTTGGTCGAGACGCCGAGTCCTCCAAGCAGGTCTGGAGCTCTATTGAAGGATATCCCGGCGACTTTGCCTATCGAGATTTCTATCGCGACGTTGGTTACGATCTTGACTACAATTACATTCGCCCCTATCTGCCGCCAACCGGCGAACGGGTGAACGTTGGCATTAAGTACTACCGTATTACGGGGAAGACCGACCAGAAAATTCCTTATGATCCGCAGTTGGCGCGTGAACGCGCGGCGGGACATGCGGAGAATTTCGTCTTTAATCGGGAAAAACAGATCGAGTGGCTCGCGGGAGGAATGGACCGGGCTCCGCTTATCTTGGCGCCCTACGACGCCGAACTGTTTGGGCACTGGTGGTTCGAGGGACCCCAGTGGCTCGATTATGTGATTCGCAAAACAGCGTACGACCAGCAGACCTTCCAGCTCATTACTCCCTCGGACTACCTGGATCGTTATCCCACGAATCAGGTTGCTACACCCGCTGCGTCGAGCTGGGGACACCGCGGCTACAATGAAGTCTGGCTGTCCCAGGAGAACGACTGGATTTACCGTCATCTCCATAAAGCTGCAGATCGTATGACTGAATTGGCGGGGCGGTTTCCCGAAGCCCATGCCTTACAGCAGCGCGCCCTCAACCAAGCCGCGCGTGAACTCTTACTTGCGCAATCCAGTGATTGGGCCTTTCTCATGCAACAAAAAACTGCGCAGCATTACGCGGCGCAGCGCACGACCCAACACCTGCAACGGTTTACCCGACTCTACGATGATCTCTGCGCCAACCAGATCAACGAGCAATGGCTCGGGGAAATTGAAGCGCGCGACAATATCTTTCCGACTCTCGATTATCGCGTGTACCGTTAACTATGTCCCTATCTTCCGTACTCCTTTCTAGAGTCGATGTTTTATTCACCCGGCTTATTTCCTCAGGGGTGCGCGTCCTCATCATCGTGGTGGTCGCCGCCGTCCTTCTGCGCGCGATTCGTTTGCTTGCTAATCGTCTGGGCTCTGTCATCACAGGGCTTCCACAATCAACAGAACGGCAGAAACGCATCCAGACTCTGAGCGCGATTGCTCGTACGGTCGCCACTACCACCCTCCTGGTCGTTACCGCGATGCTCGTCTTAGAAGAGATTGGCGTCAATGTGGCGCCGCTGATCGCCGCAGCGGGGATCGGCGGCATTGCTATTGGGCTCGGCGCACAAAATCTCATCCGTGATGTGATCTCCGGCTTCTTTCTTTTATTAGAAGATCAGATTCGAGTCGGCGATGTCGTCAAAATTGGCGACAAGGCGGGACAAGTCGAAGAGATCTCCCTCCGCATCATTACGTTGCGAGACTTCGACGGCAGTGTCCATATCATTCCGAATGGGACCATTACTAGCGTGACAAACAGCACCAAGGAATATGCGTACGCGGTTGTAGCCGTCGGCATTTCTCCTCGAGCGGATGTGGACCGCGCTCTTGCGACGCTCACTGAGGTTGGCGCCGTGTTGTGCGACGACCCACTCTTCGCGCCTGACTTGCTGGGGAAATTTGAAGTACTTGGTGTTGAGGATTTTTCCGCGCCTAGACTCAAGATCACCACGCGCATTAAAACTGCGCCGGCCAAACAGTGGCGCATCGCTCGCGAACTGCGGCTACGGATCAAGCTCGCCTTCGACGCTCAGGAGTTGAAACTTATCTGAGCGTTGAGATCAGACCCCTTCCTCACTGTTGTGAATGTGAAGAAGATTAAATAGATACTCACCATATCCGCTCTTTTTGAGCGGCGCTGCGAGTTCTGCGAGTTTCTTGTCGTCGATCAACCCAAGTCGGTAGGCAATCTCCTCAGGGCAAGCGACTTTTAATCCTTGACGTTGTTCAATTGTTTCGATGAAATTCGCCGCCTGCAACAGTGAAGTGGGGGTTCCGGTGTCAAGCCAGGCAAAGCCGCGACCAAGGATCTCGACGCGGAGCTGACCTTTCTCCAGGTATCGTTTATTCACGTCAGTAATTTCGAGTTCCCCGCGCACTGAAGGTTGCAAACTCTCTGCGATACTTACTACTTGATGATCGTAAAAATACAGGCCGGTGACTGCATAATGCGAACGAGGGCGACAAGGTTTTTCTTCAATATCGACCGCATGTCCCGCGGCGTCGAATTCCACAACTCCATAGCGTTCGGGGTCCGTCACGCGATACGCAAACACCGTTGCCCCGCGGGATCGACCTGCGGCGCGGCGGAGATGCTCGGTCAACCGATTGCCGTAAAAGATATTATCTCCCAGCACAAGCGCACAAGCATCCTTCCCAATAAATTGTTTGCCTATCAAGAACGCTTGGGCTAAGCCGCCGGGATGCGGCTGTGCGGCGTATGAAATATTCAAGCCCCACTGAGCGCCATCTTTTAAGAGCATCTGGAAAAGCGGCTGGTCATGTGGGGTGGTAATCACCAAAATTTCTGTCACGCCCGCCAACATCAGGGTCGTCAACGGATAATAAATAAGCGGTTTGTCGTAGACTGGCATGAGCTGTTTACTGACCACATGCGTCAGCGGGAACAACCGCACCCCAGAGCCGCCGGCGAGAATGATGCCTTTATTGATCACGCTACCCCCCGCTTCTGGGAGCCTGCGAGCAAGCGATCCCGCGTCTCATAATTCGCCGACAGCCAACGTCCATACTCTCCGGTGCGCACCTCTTCCACCCAGGCTTTGTTTTCCAGATACCAGCGCACGGTCTTCCGTAATCCCGAGTCAAAAGTTTCTTGCGGCGTCCAGCCCAGTTCCGTACGCATGCGGGTCGTGTCGATAGCGTAGCGAAAGTCGTGCCCAGGACGGTCTGGCACGAAGGTAATGAGCTTCTCGAATTCTTCTACCGAGCAATCCGTTTCTTCAGCGGTCACGCAGCAAAGAGTCTGCACCACCTCAAGGTTCGTCTTTTGACAATTGCCGCCGATGTTATAGGTTTCCCCAATGCGTCCCTTTTCCAAGACTGTCCAAATCGCTTCACAATGATCATCGACATACAACCAATCGCGCACGTTACCCCCCTCGCCATAGACTGGCAGAGGTCTTCCTTCGAGGGCCTTTCACAACATCAAAGAAATGAGTTTTACAGGGAACTGACTCGGACCGTAATTATTTGATGAATTCGTACCTTTTATGGCAACGCCAAACGTTCGATGGGATGCCCGCACCAAGTGATCGCTTGCTGCTTTCGACGCTGAATACGGACTACTGGGATCATATCGAGTCTCTTCGGTAAAGGCTCCTACTGCGCCAAGAGATCCGAACACTTCATCCGTGCTGACATGATGAAACAAGCCGCTCGTCACGGGGGTCCAACTCGTACGACACGCTTCTAATAGATTGAAAGTGCCGACGACATTCGTCTTAATAAAATCTGCGGGGTCAAGAATGCTGCGATCGACATGACTTTCCGCCGCAAGGTGCACGACGACTTCAGGCGCATAGCGCTGGAACACCTCTGTCACAGCTTGTGCGTCGGCGATGTCCGCCTGAACAAAAGCATAATTGGGAGACTGACTCACTTCGCGCAAGCTCGACAGATTAGCCGCGTAGGTTAATTTATCAAGATTCACAAACAGGTGATCAGGATAACGCGGGACGAAGCGCTGTAAAAAATTCGCCCCGATAAACCCCGCCCCGCCGGTAACAAGAATTCGCATAACATCTGAAAAAGATCGGCAGTTTTCCGCGTTGCTGAAGTCATCCAACGCCGTATTGCTTGAACCACTCCTGTAATCGCTTCCAACCGTCTTGCGCTGCTTCTTTGCGATAGCTGGAACGATAATCTGCATTAAAGCCGTGTGGCGTATCTGGGTACACGACAATCTGCGAAGGGTTGTGCGCAGCGCGGAGCGCGCTCTGTATTTTTTCTACCGTATCGGCCGGAATCCCTTGATCAGCACCCCCATATAAACCGAGCACAGGAGCTTTTAAGTCAGATACAATGTCAATTGGATTCTTCGGCGTCAGTGGCGTGGGCTCTCCTACAAGACGTCCATACCAGGCGACGCCAGCTTTAAGATGCGGATTGTGCGCCGCGTACAACCAGACAATGCGTCCTCCCCAGCAGAAGCCGGTGACGCCTAGTTTCCCTGCCTCTCCTTTGCTGGACTTTTCGGCCCACGCCGCGGCAGCGTCGAGATCTGACATAACCTGCGCATCCGGAACTTTCGCAACAATGGTAGAGACGATTTCCTGAATGTCGGTTAGTTTTGATACGTCGCCCTGCCGGGCGTACAGCTCGGGCGCCACGGCGCAGTAGCCCAGTTTGGCAAAGCGGCGACAGATATCTTTGATATGTTCATGCACGCCAAAAATTTCTTGCACCACCAACACGAGTGGGAACGGTCCGCCGTCGGCGGGCATCGCGCGATACCCAGGGATTTGTCCGTCAGTAGTGGGAATCTTGACCTCTCCAGCTTCCAGTCCCGTCGTATCTGTCGTGATAAGAGTCTGAGCCGACACCGGGCGGACCGCGAGCGCAAAGCCCGCAGCCAATGTCGTCACAACAAACTCTCGTCGTGTGAATGC
>CAZUFQ010000329.1:6121-7417 GCA_964618735.1 uncultured Enterobacteriaceae bacterium | reverse complement strand
TTGTGATACCACTAAAGCGTTCCAAACGCCGGATAATAATTCCGCGTTCTTTGCACCAAGCGGTGATCCCGCCAGCGGCAGCACCTGCAAAAATGAGGTCAATAACGGTGTGAGCATTCAAACTGGTCAGAGTCTTAATCTGAATAACGGCCAGATCAATAGCTGTTTGAAAGCCATAGAAGACCAATGTACTGCCAACAATTGCAGCGCAGCAAATCCATGGTGCGTCGTCGTACCGGTTATTGACGGCGCGTGTAATGTGGCCTTGAATGGGACCCGCAATGTCCTCGGTTTCGCCGAGTTCTGTATTACGCAAGTCACCACACAAGGCAGCAACAAGTTCGTCAATGGAAATGTGCATTGTCCTGCCTCTGCCCCAGGAGGGGGGGGAGGAACATGTTTTGGAACCTACAATCAGAACCCGGTTCTTGTACAATAAGCAGTGGTGTGGCCATCTTATCAGCTATGGCTCACGTCGAAACACTAATTAATTAGTAACAATGCTCATACCTGCAGGTCCACGATTAGAAAAGATGTTTCAAGTCCTCGCTCCGAAGTCAGGCGAATGAGACGTTTTTGATTTTTTCATTGTAGATAACCCATGCAGAATCCTCTGCATCTTTTCCTCAAACACGAAGAGACCGCCCGTCGTCTCGTGCTTGTCTCACTCCTCTATTTCCTCCCTGCCGCTTTGGTGCTGCAACCGGTGCTCGACGCCGACATCTGGTGGCATCTGCGCACCGGACAATGGATTGTGGAGCATGGGACTGTCCCCACGGTCGACGAGTTTTCGAGCTATGGGCTCGACAAACCCTGGCTCGCTTATAGTTGGCTCTTCGAGGTGCTGGTGTACAGCCTCTACCAGGTGTTTGGTCTGCTCGGGATCGTGCTCTACACAGTAGTTTTCGCCCTGCTGATCACAGCTGCTCTGCACCGACTCGTGCGCCCGTTCGAGCTACACTTTCCGGCTGAAGTCGCTCTTACAGCAGCCGGAGTGATTGCCCTGGCGTCCCTCTACAGTCCCCGGCCCTGGCTCTTCACTATCCTCTTCTTCGTCATTGAAATCGACTGGCTTTTTCTTGCTCGCCGCCAAGGGGAGGTGGGGCGCTTATGGTTCCTACCGCTGCTTTTCTGCCTTTGGGCAAATGTGCATATCCAGTTTTGTTATGGGCTCTATGTGCTGGGACTAGCCACGCTTGAGCCGCTGGTCGAACAATTTCTGCCGCACCTTCAGGTTGACCGTCGCGCCCTCTCGTTTTCCTCTCTCGGGCTTATCCTCACCGCCTGTGTGGCCGC
>CAZUFQ010000329.1:0-6021 GCA_964618735.1 uncultured Enterobacteriaceae bacterium | reverse complement strand
GACGTTGCTCACGCCTTACCATGTCCACTTGTATCAGACTATTCTCGACTTCATCTCCCAATCCGGACAATTTCTTAATAACATAGCAGAAATGCTGGCTCTGTCGTTCCGTGAGGTGTGCGATTGGTTTGTGCTCGCGCTCACGGTAGGCGCGGCCTTTTCGTTGGGCTGGTCTCGGAAGCTTCGTCCATTTCCTCTGCTCCTGTTAGCGAGCGGGATCTTCCTTTCGTTTCGCACGGGACGAGATCTCTGGTTCGTTGTCGTGGCGGCGATTCCAATCATTGCTGAAGCGTCTGCGACTGTGCCAGCAACGGAACGTTTCCTCATAACCAAGGTACGAGCGGCGAGTTGTGCGGGCGTGCTCCTCATTGCATTTGGAGGTCTTGCTTGGCGACGGGATCTCTCCCCGGCTCACCTTGAAGCCGTTGTAGCAGAAGCTTACCCTGCCGCGGCGGTGGCTGCTGTCCATGCTCATGACTACCAGGGGCCTTTATATAATGACTACAACTGGGGTGGATTCCTGATTTGGAGTCTTCGCGCGCCGCTGGTCAGCTTGGATAATCGCGGCGCCCTTTATGGGGTCGAACGGGTTGAACGATTTATGAAGATATGGGCAGGGGGAGAAGAGTGGAACGCCGACCCTGACTTAGCGGCGGCTCGTCTAATCATCGCTAATAAAGGGCGCCCGTTGGCGTCGCTGCTACGTCGTGATCCGCGATTTGAATTAGTCTACGAAGACAAAATTACCGTAGTCTTCACTGCGCGTGCGCCATCCCAGGAACAGAGCACCGCATCCTTGGCGTCGCAATAGGAGAGAACTTTCCATCCGGCGATACTGTCGCCAGCAGACCAATTGAGTTCTCGAAGCACAAGGTCAAGCAATTAACCAAGAAACTTGTAGGCTTCAGTGAACAAGGCTTTGCAATCCTTCCTCAAACACGAAGAGACTACTCGCCGGCTCGTGCTTATCACATTACTGTATCTCCTGCCCGCATATCAGGCGTTGGAGTCCGTGCTCGACCCAGATATTTGGTGGCATCTGCGCACGGGGCAATGGATTGTGGAGCACGGAACTGTCCCCACGGTCGACGAGTTTTCGAGCTACGGCATGGGCAAACCCTGGCTCGCTTATAGTTGGCTCTTCGAGGTGCTGGTGTACAGTCTGTACCGGATGTTTGGCCTGGTTGGAATTGTGCTCTATAGCGTAGCTTTCTCGCTGCTCATTGCGGCAGCGCTGCACAGGCTCGCGCGGAGGTTCGAGTTGAACTTTCCTGCTGAAATCGCTCTTACAGCAGCTGGAGTGATTGCCTTGTCGCCTCTCTACAGTCCCCGACCCTGGCTCTTTACTATCCTCTTCTTTGTTATCGAAATCGACTGGCTTTTTCTCGCCCGACGCCAGGGAAAAACGCAGCAATTATTTTTCCTTCCGCTCATTTTCGTTCTCTGGGCAAACGTGCATATCCAGTTTTGTTATGGGCTCTATGTGCTGGGACTCGCCACGCTTGAGCCGCTGATCGAACAATTTCTGCCTCACCTTCAGGTTGACCGTCACGCCTTATCTTTCTCTTCGCTCGCGCTGATCCTCACTGCCTGTGTGGCTGCGACGTTGCTCACGCCTTACCATGTCCACTTGTATCAGACTATTCTCGACTTCATCCCTCAAACTGGACAATTCCCTCAAATAAACGAGATGCAAGCGATGGCGTTTCGGGGGCCGTGGGATTGGTTTGTGCTTATGCTCACTGTGGGCGCGGCCTTTTCTCTGGGTTGGACGCGGGAGCTGCATCTATTTCCTCTGCTTTTGTTAGTGACAGGGATCTTCCTTTCGTTTCGCACACGACGGGATGTCTGGTTCGTGATCATAGCAGCAATTCCGATTATTGCTGATGTGTACGCAAGTAGACCCTCAATGGACCGTTTCGCATTGACAAAGTTACGCCTTGCGAGTTGTACAGGGGCTCTTCTCGCTGCACTTTTTGTTCTTGGCTGGAGGAGAGACCTCTTTCAAGCTCAACTTGAAGCCGTTGTGGCGGAGCATTACCCTGCGGCAGCGGTCGCAGCTGTCCATGAACATGACTACCCAGGGCCATTGTTTAATGATTATGGCTGGGGTGGTTTCCTTATCTGGAGTCTTCGCACCCCGCTGGTGGTTATGGATAATAGAGCCTCGATCTATGGAAGTGAGCGAGTGACGCAATTTTTCAAGACATGGGAAGGGAATGAGGGATGGAACGCCGATCCTGACCTCAACGCTGCACGCCTGGTCATCGCCAATAGAGGGCGTCCGTTGGCGTCCCTTCTGCGTCGCGATCCTCGGTTTGAATTAGTCTACGAAGACAAAATTTCGGTAGTTTTCGTCACACGGGCGTCGGCCTCAGGGCAAGCGACGGCGCAAGGAGTATCGAAGTAGGTTGGAGATGGAAGCTGCAAGCGGGGTTTGCTGAGGGTAGTCCACCACCCTGATTTTGATGGGTTTGGTTCCATCATGTCAGCGCAGGCTGGCATCCAGGATGAGACAGCAGGGACACCGAGTCTGCCTCCTGGACTCCGGGTCTCGCGGTGCTCGCCCGGAATGACGTAGCCGCTGTCTACCCTCATCTTTAGGGTTGTGTTCCCAGGCAGAGCCTGGGAACGAGGTCGTCAATAGCGCTTTGGTTCCTCTGCGGCAATTGGGAGGCTTCCTGTCACTCTAGAGTATAACCGGCCTTTACGGCGTCATCCCTAAACATCTTGACTGTGTCGAGAGAATAGTTCTGTAGATCCTTGCCTACGAGATGTAATTTCCCCAGAATGTCATTCGTCGCAGTGATGATATGGCAGCCGACGGCGTCGGCCTGAAAGACGTTGAGTAACTCTCGCGGGCTCGCCCAGATCAACTCGATGTTTGGATACATCCGCAACAGCTCAACAGCAGTCGCCATCAGGGGAACGGGGTCACGCCCAGTATCGGCAATACGTCCGGCGAAAACTGATACACAAGCGGGAGGTCCCCCTGCCAGAGCAGCGCTGACAGCCTGTACTTGATCTAACGTTAACAAGGCAGTCACATTGAGTTTCACTCCCGCCTGGGCAAGCGTGCGAATGAGTTTCACTGAGGACTCGCGCCGTGTGTTGGTTACAGGAATTTTAACATAGACATTATCGCCCCACTTTGTGATCTTACGCGCCTGGTATTCCATTTCGTCAAAATCATCCGAAAAGACCTCGAAGGAGACGGGACGATCGGGTATGGCCTGAAGGATATCAAGCGCAAATGCCTGGTAGTCAGTCACTCCCGCCTTGCGCATGAGGGTAGGATTGGTGGTAAACCCTTTGATCAGAGGATGACGATACATCGCCAACATGCCGGCTTTGTCTGCGCCGTCGGCGAAGATTTTCACTTTCAGTGCAGATAACTTTGTCATGTCGTTTTCGCTCCTTTGGGCGCGTCAGATTGGCTCAGAATCCAGGCCGCCGCTTCGGATAATGAATGGACAGTACTGTCCGGTGGGTTCTCCGCTTTTTTCTCTTCGTAGCCATGATCGATCAAAATAGTTGCACAATCAGCTCGATGGCCTGCCTCAACGTCTCTCCATCGGTCTCCAATCATAAAACTAAAGGGCAGGGCAATCGAATACTTAGCGGCAGCTTGCATCAAGAGACCGGGCAGAGGCTTACGACAAAGACAACCATCCCGGTCATCATGGTAACATACGTATATTTCTTGTAACGGCAAAGCCGCGAGCAACGCCGCATTAATCGCCTCCACCACTCGACGGTGCTGCGTTCCACGAGCGACATCAGGCTGATTCGTAACGCCAATCAGAAGAAATCCTCGCTCTTTAAGAGCTGATAATGACTTTAGTGCATCAGGGAAAATGACTAATTCTGCAAGTGAAGCAGGAGGGTAGGGCTTGCCATTCTGCACGATAGCGCGATTGAGGACCCCGTCACGATCCAAAAAAACAGCTCGGCGGCTCGGCTTGGTCATCGAACCGACTCCCACTTTGTTTCCGCCGTTTTGAGTTCGGGATGCGAGACCAGCAAATGCCAGATCATCGCCTGGAAGGCTTCCGTGTGTGGAGTGACGTGCGCTGGATTGACTGTCGGGATGAGGACATACGCATCAGCAACTTGCGCGGTATAGCCCCCATCGCGACCGACCACCCCAATAATCCGCGCCCCAACGCTTTTGGCGTACTGCAGCGCCGCTACTAGATTCGGGCTGACGTTCTTTTCTACATTACCGCCTCCGACCGAGAACACTAATAGTAGATCATCCGCTCGTAACCGGCTCACGCGCAGCCAGGCTTCGAACACACTGGCCCATCCTTCGTCGTTCGTCCGCGCCGTCAATTCCGAGACGTTGTCGGTTGGCGCATAGGCTTCCAAACCTACAATCTTGCGAAAATCATTAACAGCATGTGAGGCGTTGGCCGCGCTCCCGCCAACCCCCAGAATGAATAACCGCCCTCGTCGCGCCCGCGTTTCCGTTAGGAGGGTAACAACCCGGTCAATGGCCTGTTTATCGAGTTGCTGAATAATCTGAATAGCTTCATCGAGATACTGCTGTGTGAAACTCATGGGGCGTCCCCTTCTTGCGCCGCGGATTGGCGGGCCAGGTATTGGCGCGTCTCCTCCAGGCCGGTAAACGTCCCGATCTCGTAAAAACGCTGGCGCATTTCGTAGGCAGCCAGTTGCCCGTGGCGAAGCAAATCTTGGTACAGGGTCTCCAGGTCAAAAGGTTGTGATTCGGACACACGCGCAAAGGCGGTCTGGTGAAACACACCGAGCCCGTAGTCAATGTGGCGCATCTGTGGCGTCCGGTGTCGCTTATCGTAGGCCACGAGGCCTCCGTCAACAAATTCTACATTGCTCTTATCCCAACGACCGTTGTTGTGAAAAACCGTCATCAACGCCTTCTTGCCGCCCTGTTCGAATGCGCTTTGTACGGCGCGATAATCACAGGGAAGATAGGAGTCGCCATATAAGACAAAAAAGGAGTCGCCTAAGAGCGGGCTCGCCTTCTTGAGAGCGCCAGCCGTACCGAGGAGTTGAGGCCCGTCAAAAGAAAACTGAACTTGGAGCCCAAAACGCGCGCCGTCGCCCACATACTCTTGGATCATCTCGCCCAGGTGTCCGGCGCAGACAACTACTTCTTCCACATTGTTGACATGTAGGAGACAAAGCTGATGGCCAATAAATGGCTCCCCATTCACATCGACTAAGGCCTTTGGAATAGTGTGGGTGAGCGGCTGTAATCTTGTGGCTAAACCACCTGCCAGAATCGCGACTGGAAACATCTTGTTACTCATGGCTAGGCGATTTCCTTTGTGTGGCGGTTCAACTTTTCGGCGAGCACCAGCGCCCGACGGATGCATTCGTCGGAATTGATGTAGTCAAATTCAGCGAATCGTCCGAGTAAATCAACGCCGAGCGAGGCGAAGTAGTTGTGAATAATCGCTCTATTCCGCGTGTAATTGAGATCGTAGACTGGATATGCATATTCAAAACGGCGCAGGTCGGTTACTGTGACGTCTGTCTTGCCAATGACGCCGATCCGGTCGAGATCATTAACGACGCGCTCCAGAATTACCCCGTCGCTGGTCATGTCAACTAAGTCGCTAGGGCGCGAGGTGATTTCAGCAAGAAGCGAGGAAGCGCCTGGTTGGACCATGTGAGGACTGAAGAACCCCATGTAACAGACGCGATGCGGCAAAACCTCAGGATCTGGGATATACACTGCGCTTTTGTCCAGCAGCGATTTATTGTTGACGGCAATCAAGGCGGTGCGGATGACATTGTAACGCAGATTACTCACTGCCTGTTTGACTTCGTAGGGCGCGTCCGGAAAGCACTTGATGGCATCGTGGATCGGAAAGGCAATGACGAGGTGATCGTAAGAATGTGTTTGACGATCATCTGTGACCTTCCAACCATGTCCATTTTTGCTGATCGCTTGCACTTTCGCCCCGCATTGCACCTTTGCTCCCTTGGTGATCATTGCCTTCACCAGTGATTCAATGCCGCCGTGAAGAGGAT
>CAZUFQ010000328.1:5524-7436 GCA_964618735.1 uncultured Enterobacteriaceae bacterium | reverse complement strand
TTTGAAGAGATATGTCGCCTGTGGCGGCAGCCCACGCTGATAAATCAACTCGGCCTCGACTAACTGTTGTAGCCCTTGCTGTAACAGCTCCTCGTCTAACGGAGAGACAGCGTGGAGGAGTTCGTCGCTAAACTCTCGTCCTAGAGTTGCGCCTAATTGGGCTATCTCTTTGATTGGTCCTAGCCTGTCCAATCGAGCCATCAGGGCATCTTGTAAGGTGGAAGGAACGCCCACCTGGAACGGAGACGAAACCGACCGTGCCCCGATCCCTGTTGCCTGTTCCCTGATGGTTTCCACCACCGTCTTAGTCAACTCTTCGACAAATAACGGCACGCCATCGGTCTTGGCCACGATTTGCTGCATCACCTCTGGGGGCAGAACTTTCCCGCCTGTGACTTGCTCGGCCATTGCCTCGATCTGCTGCCGTCCTAAACGATTGAGTGTGAGTTGCGTAAAGTACGAGCGCGAGCCCCAGGGCGGCGTGAAGTCGGGCCGATACGTCAGAACCGTGAATATTCGGGTGGTAGGAATTTGCTCCAGGTAGAGAGTCAGCACCTCTAGCGTAGAGGGATCGGCCCAGTGGAGATCTTCCCAAGCACAGTAGACCGGGGCCCTCTCTGCCTCTTCCACGATCCACGCCACCAAGGCTTCCTGGGTCTTTTGCTTCTGCTTCTGTGGACTCAGGGTCAGCGGTAGCGCGTCCTCAGGATGCGGCAACGAGAGCAGAGCGGCTAATAAGGGAAGAGCATCCTCTTGTGGGAAGCGATAGCCCATGAGAGCCTGTTGGAGCTTGCCAAGCTTGGCTTGAGGCGTGTCGTGTGGAACAAACTGCAAGAGGCGCTGGAGATGTTCAAGGAGTGGATAGAATGCACTATTCTGGTGATACGGTGAACAGTGAAACTCAATGCGGATGGTTCCTGCAGTGAGGACCTGCTCTTTCAGCTCTTGCACCAAGCGGGATTTGCCAATGCCCGGCTCGCCACTGAGCAACACTACCTGGCCCGCGCCGTCTTTGGCTTGTTCCCAGCGCTGCTGTAACAGCCCGAGTTCCTCCTCGCGGCCCACCACGGGCGTTAAGCCTCTCCCAACCGCCGCTTCAAAGTGGCTCTGGGCTATACTCTCCCTTACAACTTGATACATCAACGAAGGAGTAGAAATGCCCTTGAGCGTTGGTGCTCCCAAGTCCTGGTATTCGAACAATCCCTGCACCAGTCGATGCGTAGCCGCGCTTATGACTACCGTATCCGGCTCGGCGATCCCCTGCACGCGCGCGGCAATGTTCGGCGTCTCACCTAGTGCAAGGATCTCGCGTTTATCGCTACTACCGATCTCGCCAATGACAACAAGACCAGTGTGGATGCCGATGCGGACTTGCAAGCCGGCCTTAAAAGACCGGCCTACCTTCACCTGCCGCTCCGCGGCATCTGAGGGTAGCCGAGGGTTGGAACCCTCGGCGCTCTGCAATGCTGTAATAATCTCCAACCCCGCCCGCACAGCCCGCGCTGCGTCATCTTCATGCGCTGCTGGATAGCCAAAGTAGACTAACAAGCCATCGCCCAAATGTTGCGCAATATGTCCGTCATACCGCCGGATCACACTCGTACAGGTCTTTTGATAGGCATGGACAACCTCCCGTAGCTCTTCGGGATCAAGTTGCTCCGACAGCGCAGTCGAGCCGACCAGATCACAAAACATCACTGTGAGTTGGCGTCGCTCCGCAAGGGGTTGGGTGTTAGGGACGAGGGACTGGGGAGGAGGAAGTGGTTTCTGGTTTCTCGTTTCTGGTTGCTCGTCTTCATACGTAGCGCCATAAACTTGAAACTTAGAACCAGGAAAGACAGAACGCCCGGTCCAATACCGCACCTACCCCTGCTCATCGACGGCAAGACGCTTGGCGTTGAGCGGATCAACC
>CAZUFQ010000328.1:0-5514 GCA_964618735.1 uncultured Enterobacteriaceae bacterium | reverse complement strand
AGAAACCGAAAGTGTGTCTAATTTAATGCCCTTACTTCTTAGCTGGCTCAGGCTGAATCTCCAGGCCGTTTTCCACCTTTGCCACGCCCTTCACATTGCGCGCTACCTGGATGGCTTTGTCAGCTTCCGCCTGCGATGGCACAAAGCCGCTCAGCATCACAATGCCGTTGCTGGTGTCGACGTGGACATCGAGCGATTTCAGGTCTGGTTCGCGGATCAGGTCAGCCTTGAGGTCTTCCGTGTCGTCGTCGCTCAAGTCGAATCGCCGCTTGAGGATGCGGTACGCTATCCTCCCCTCGCGCTGCAACTGCTCCCGCACCTGCGCGAGCACCTCATCAAACGTCATGAATCATTCTCCTCATGGCGCGGAGACATTACTCCAAGGCAATCCCGTAGAGCTTGGATGCATTGACGTACAGATTGTGGACCATACGGGGAGTGCGGTTACGGAAAGGCTGGTCCCAGCGCTCCGGCCATAACCCGGACGGTTCCATAATATGGGAGTCGGCAGAGATAATTTTTGTTGGCATGCTTTTCCTCTTTTATCGTTTCCTGTAGGCGTGCACTCCTTATAGCACGACCATAGAAACGTTGGCATAGATATACTGATGCGATTGCTGCGTCGGGAGAGGGGGATGGATACCTCATCTGCAAGAGACAGAGCCACTACTTGCGCAACACAGACTCGAAGTAGAACATGAGCAGGGGAGGCGGATTTCGGAAGGGCTATCAGTCAGGGCAGTACATATTTTTCCTCGTCTAAAGGCGCTTGAAGCACTGACGCACCCGGCCTGGGGTGGACCGCGGTGACCAGAAAGGGGAGAACAATGTGGGCGTCACGAAAAACGACAACCTTCGGTTGCTGGGGGCTGTGCCTTGTGGTTGCTG
This sequence comes from uncultured Enterobacteriaceae bacterium, assembly GCA_964618735.1. Classification (GTDB taxonomy): domain Bacteria; phylum Desulfobacterota; class Binatia; order Bin18; family Bin18; genus SYOC01. Next base: position 4,626 of record CAZUFQ010000328.1, on the reverse strand, counting down.
TGGCGGTGTGCGCCTGTAGCGTACCGAAATGGACTCTGCACTCCGACCCTTCCTTCACGCTCATGGAGCCGACCACGGTTAGCACTTCTGCACTCTCCCTCACGGTAGGAACCAACGGTTGGCCTATGGAGAACACGCTTCTGGAAGAGAGTTTTCTGCCCGTGCCGGTTACGATGCGCAACACGAGTGCTCGCGCACTGTGTGGCGGTGTAGCCAGCGCCAGGCTGAGCGACGCCTCCGGAGCTTCTGTCGCCGCCAGCTTCCCTACTAATGTGGTGGCAAGGCTCTTTGGGCCCTTAGCGAAAGACGACTCTTCTGGCCGCATGGCGCTGAGCGCCGCTAGGCCGCTGGATGATCGAGGAAGTATCGTGTTCGTACATGGGGGTTCCGGCGGCCACGGGGGAGGCCTGGGCCACGGCGGTCACTATGCCCCACACACATTTGGGGCAACGCCCCGCTTCTTTGGTTCACCCTTCTCGTTCTCTCCCTTTGCCGCGCCCAGATTGCCATTCTACTCTAATCCCTATGCTCCGTTTGGATATCCGTTTTCGCCCTTCGCCGCACCTAGATCCCCATTCTACTCTAATCCCTATGCTCCGTTTGGCTCACCTTACTCATTCTCGCCCTTCGCCGCGCCTGGCTTGCCGTTCTATGCCAATCCCTACTCTCCGTTCGGATATCCGTTTTCGCCAACCTATCCCTACAGCGGTGAGTTTGCTCCGTACAGTTACGCCCCAGCGCTTCCCTCAGAGGTGTACCCCCAATACGAAGCGCCTACCGAGGATACACATAGGCTGATCAGTGAAATCTTCACGTTGGCGTTCGTCAGTCGGCCGTTAACGCCACAAGAGGACCGGAGCGGCTTTCTTTTTTTTCCGCGCCCGCTTCCCACAATGGGAGCCCCTTTGCTTACTTGGGATTGGTATGATTGCGAAACGCAGGTCTTCGTGACGCAACTATCGACGCCGGTGGTCGCGCGCAAGCGCATATAAGCTAGAGGCGAAACCAGCTCTAGCGATTACGGAAATGCGGAATGATCTCTTTAGCCACCAATTCTAGCGAATTTCTCATGTAGCGGGGATTCATCCCGGGAGGATCAATAATAAAGATCATCTGCGTCATCGGGCAGATTTTCAACTCTTCCTCCAACATTTTGATGACCTCGTCCGGCGCGCCGACGTACGCCGGACCATAGGGGCCGCGGCCGGTTTTGCGCAGCTCGCCAATCGGCGGCACGCTTAAATCCTGGTTTGGGGCGAGGGCCCGAACGAGACCCTGATTTTCCGGGGCGGCCATGATCGTGGAATAGTGCACCTGCATGTGCCAGTGTATATGCGCTTCACACTCGTCCCAGGCTTTCTCATGAGTTTCGGCTACATGACCGACGTGCAATCCGGCCCGTTGGAATTGTCGCGGATCGTAACCCGCATTGCGTAGCGCGTCATCATAAGTCTTTTGTAACGGGGCCGGAGGCGCTGACGCCAGGTGATAGCCGTTCGCGCCCGCCTCCGCCACGGCTTGCGGTCCAATTGCCGCCGCCCAGAGCGGCAATGGCTGCTGCACCGGCTTGGGGGTCATACGAACATCGTTGAATTCCCAATATTCCCCCTTGAAGCTGAACTCCTCTTCGTTCAGACAACGCCGGATGATTTGCAACCCCTCATGCATACGCGCCCGGCGCTGTTTCATCGGCACGCCAAAGGTGGCGTAGTCGTTGGGGTCTGATCCGGGGCCGACCGCGAGATCGAAGCGGCCATTGGAGATAATGTCGACCGTGGCGGCGTCCTCAGCCACGCGAATGGGGTTATGAAAAGGGAGTAGAAGGACAAAGGTTCCGATACGAATACGCTCGGTGCGCGCGGCGATCGCGCTCAGGATCGGCAGTTGTGAGGGCGACCAACCGTCGTCGAGGAAGTGATGCTCACTAGTCCACAGATGATCAAAGCCGAGTTTTTCCACTGCCACGCAGAGATCAAGAAGGTCCCGATAGACGTCTTGCATCGGCCGGCGCCACGGCTGCGGGTTGCGAAACATCATCAATGCGCCGAATTCCATAATTGGTCCTCCTTTTTGTTGACCTGTATGCGGCTTACACCGAAAGCTGGATTTCCTTATTGAGGCAATCTCCTGTAGTCGCCCGGCAAGCAAGCATAAGATCCTGCCCCACAGCGCACGGGCGAAGCCTCTCCTTGCGGATCGTTCGAAATAAGCGGCGCCATCGAGCGTCCACTTGCTTGAAAGGTTAGGGGCGTTATGGCGTCAACCCTTGGGCTGCAATAGATCCCACAAATTTCCGTACAAATCCTTGAACACCGCAACGACGCCATAGCTCTCTTCTTTGGGCTCACGAACAAACACAACACCTTTTGCCCGGTACGCATGATAGTCGCGCCAGAAGTCGTCGGTGTGAAGAAAGAGGAAAACGCGACCTCCTGTTTGATTACCGATGCGGCTGGACTGCTCTTCGCCCACAGCGCGGGCAAGCAGCAGTTGTGACCCGCTGGCCCCCGGAGGCTCCACCACAACCCAGCGTTTATCTTGCTCTGGAATGTAGGTGTCCTCAACCAAGCGGAAGCCGAGAGTTTCAACGTAGAAAGCAATGGCTTCGTCGTACTCACGAACAACGAGTGCTACCAGACTGATGGACTGTTCTGCTTGGTGTGCCGCCATATAATCTTGTGAAGCATGCGCTTCTCCCCCGGACTACGCAATTCGCTTGGTTTGAAACATCTCGTCGGGATTAGGCCGCACGCCCGGAATGTAGTCATTAAACAGAGCAAGTTTCATCTTTCTCTCCTTTTTATAAAACCGATTTTCTTTAATCTCGCTTCAGCGCGGTCTCATCTCGGTGCAGCGCCAATTTGGCGGTCAGATATGCCATTGCATATTGAAAGTCAAGCAGCATTATGGCATACAGGCCATCATAGGGGAGGGTGCAGGGCTCGGTAGAACTCAGGCCAGGGACCGCGTTTGTGTCAATGAGGAACAGGAAGTCTCTAACCATCCATAAGGAGGAAAAGTCATGGCAAGCAAAGATTTTGAGATCCAACAACTCCTCAAAGCGTATCGTAAGGGGTTCATTTCTGACGAACTCTTCGAAACGCAGATGAAAGAACTGGGATCAGCGAATGGGGGCCTGGATGTCGCCAACGTGTCGATGCTTCGAAGAGACGGCTCAAAGCCTTCTGCAAAGGTTTTACAACAGACCCCGCAAAGCCAGACGGCGGCGTTCTCTCTTCCGGCTAACTATAGTAATGATCACGAGAACAGCCACAAAGGAGATCAGATTATCTACGTTATCGACGGCTGTGCAGTAGCGCGGGTCTCGGGGAAGGAGCAAGAGATTCGGGCTGGCGATGTGTTGACGATCCCGGCTGGGGCCCCGCATACACTGCGCACGGCCAACGAGCCCCTGTTTGGGGTGACGATCCTGGCGCCGCCAGAGGCCTAGCCTTATAAGGTCGGAAGGGAACGTATACAGTCAAACTTGTGAGCAATACCGATGCCCGCAGTGTCATAAAGAAAACATGCCAGGGTAGGGGGATGCGGAGCGGGTCCTTTTCTCCTCTCCTTTGAGGGGAAAGGACACAGAAGAGGGTGATTGCTGCAGATTTCCCCTCACCCTGGCCTTCTCTCCTCAAGGAGCGAGGGCACTAAAAGCCGAGAGGGCTTACATAGATATCACGCCACATCTTGCTGGGGCGTTTCTATAGGCGCAGAAAAAGGAGGACGATATGCGGTTTGGCTTTTTTGATCAACTCCCGCGGGCCGAGGGGCAGTCAGAGAGCCAACGTTACCAGGACATCCTTGCCCAGATCGAACTCGGGGACCAGCTGGGCTTTGACACCGCATGGCTCGGAGAGCTGCACTTTATTCCCAGCATCTCGTGTTTGGCTTCCCCGCTCATGATTCTGGCGGCGGCGGCCCAGCGGACTCGGCGCATTCGCTTAGGCACGGCGGTTACTCTTTTGCCTTTGCACAATCCAGTGAAGATGGCTGAGGATGCGGCCACGCTAGACGTGCTGAGCGGTGGCCGCCTGGAGTTTGGGGTGGGCCGAGGAGCAGCACCGATCTATTTTACAGGGTACAACGTGCCTCAAGAGGAGACCCGCGAGCGGTTTGAGGAGTCGCTTGAGGTCATTCTCCGCGCCTGGACGAGCGAGCGGCTGTCGTATCAGGGGAAGTATTGGCAGATAGAGGACCTCCTGCTGACCCCCAGGCCGGTCCAGAAACCCCATCCTCCGATTCGCGTTGCGGCGAATAGTCCAGAGACCTTCGCCATTGCCGGACGCGAGGGATTCCCGATATTTGCCTCGCCGCTGATCAATCCGCCAGACAAGTTACGAGAGTACCTGACGGTGCATCGCGAGAGTCTCAAATCCGGAGCCAAGCAGGACATCGCCTTGGCCTTTCCTGTCCATGTCGCAGAGAGTCGAGCGCAGGCGCGCCGGGAGTGCGAGGCGAGCCTCATGTCCTTCTTCAAGGCGGCTGGCGAATTGGTCAAGCCCTTAGCCAATGCCCCGGTCAAGAGCTACGAGACGTACCAAAAGTTGCGGGAGCGGCTCACGCAAACCACCTTCGAGAGCATTGATCAAGAAATAGGCGTCTTCGGTGACCCGGACTACT
>CAZUFQ010000327.1:1469-7440 GCA_964618735.1 uncultured Enterobacteriaceae bacterium | reverse complement strand
AGCACCTGACCATTGACATTGACAAGCAGATGCGAATACACAAAAAAAAGTGCGGCAACCCCTAAGGCAAACCGCAGCGCCCGGCGCGAGAAACTGAAACATATCACTGGCGGCGCTCCCAGCACGACACTCAGCACGAATGAATTCGTCAGCAAGTTGGTCGCCTTAATAATGAGAGACCCGAGAATCAGTAAACTTCCGAAGGCAATTGGAGTCCCTAGGTCGAGCCAGCGTTCACGCAGAGGGTCTTCTTTGTTTGGTCTCCATAGTAAAGCACATGCCAAGACTAGCACTGCCGGATACTCGGCGACCGAACTAAACAAGAGGGGAGCAAGCAAGCTATTCATTAATCCCCCTAGCGCTCCTCCCACTGCCAACCACAAATAAAACTCAGTCAAATACAGTGCGGAAGGACGATCCTGTGCTAACGTCCCGTGACAAGCCAGTGCGACGACGAAATAGGCCATCAAATGTATGACAATAAATGTTTTGACCAACTGGATTTCCGATAGATAAAAAATGACTACCAGCAAAAGTAGGACAGACGGAAATATCCGCACGATCACCCAATGCGGCAACAATGGCCTACGAGCGAAGGCGATAATAAACGTCAGCAGATAGAGAGCCAGCGGTACTACCCAGAGCAATGGAATGGGAGCAATACTTGTCGAGAGATACATGGTCACACTGAGCATTAAACTTGAAGGGGCGAAGGCAAGTAGAACCCAGCGTACCCGACGAGTTATCGTGAGGGGAGGAGCGTCGTCATAAGTCGTCTCTTGCAGCTCCGAGGCCGCCGTCGAGTCGCCTCCAAGCTCTTGTTGATCAATTGCTTGTCGCTTCTTGCTCCACCATAGGGCGCCGGCGCAGACGAAGATCAAAACTACGAAGAGTTGGTAGCCAATTGCCCACACCCGACTTTGCGTCGTGAGCGAGAGCTTAGGTTGCACGAGGAAGGGGTAAGCTAATAATGCTAGTAGGCTGCCTGCGCTACTTGCGACATAAAGGAAATAAGGATCGGCTGCTGTCCTATGCCGCGTCCGGGCGAACCAGGCTTGAAGAAGAGGGCTACTAGTTGAAACGACGAAGAATGGCAGTCCGACTGAGACGAGCATGAGCGCAAGAAGCCAGGGAATAGGATTGGTCTCAGTTGGAGGAATCCAGCCCGGCGCGATGCCGATGGGTAAGACAAAAAGCGGCAGCAATACGAGCAGACAATGAAGAACAAATTGGACCCGAGGACGAAGCCATATTCTTGCTACATGGGCGTAGAAGTAACCGGCAAGCAGTGCGACTTGGTAAAAGACGACGGTAGTGTTCCACACTGCTGGTGAACCGCCAAGAAGCGGCAGCACCATCATAGCGAACATCGGTTGAACAAGAAAAAGAAGCACCGCGCTGAGGAACATCGTGACGCTATAGAGAATGATCAAAGCTGCGCACTTCCTGTAGTTATTTTTTCCCGGTTGAAAATGTTCGCGGAATTTACCATAGCGAAGAATGAAAGGGTAAAGAAAATACTAACATCCCACTTGGCGACGACAATTTCTGTTTAGTTCTGCGCCCAAGCTCGACTTTTGCCTCGCTACATCCTGAAAGCGCACGACAATCCGCTTCCAGCTTCTATCTCCCCCTATTGCGACTCTATGGCTGCGGGCTTCTGTCATTGAGCTTGAGCCCACGAGGTAAAGACTGCTACCACTTTGTCTTCGTAGACGAGTTCAAAACGGGGATCAAGACGGAGGAGTGAAACTAGGGTTCCCTTAACTCCCAGACCATGCATACGCCATTTTTCGTCGAATCTGTTAGAATAGTCTAGAGTTAGACTATGCTGATAATCAGTTTCAGAAATATCTCGACGCGACAGGAAGGCAAGGCTGCGGCGTTACCCATTATCGGACGCATCGACAAGGTGTCAGGCTTATGATCATCACGCGTAGTCCGTTGCGCATCACCTTGGGTGGGGGCGGTACGGACCTGCCATCCTATTACAGCCGGTATGGCGGTTTCGTCATCTCGGCTGCCATTGATAAATACGTTTATGTCACTATCACTCGTCCATTCACGCCCGGTATTGTTCTGAAATACTCCCGCATGGAGCATGTTGAGAAGGTAAACGAGGTCCAGCACCCCATCATCCGCGAGGCTCTTCGGATGCTCGATTTCAAGACTCCACAGGTAGAAATTACCACGCTGGCGGATATTCCAGCGGGTACGGGTTTGGGCTCATCGGGGAGTTTTACCACGGCTCTGTTGAAAGCCCTGTATGCCCACCGTAAACGACTCCTTCATCCTAGCGAGCTAGCCGAAATGGCGTGCGACATTGAAATCAACCGCCTCGGTGAACCCGTCGGCAAACAAGATCAGTATATCGCCGCCTACGGCGGTCTTACTTATTTTTGGTTTCACACTAACGGTACGGTAGAAGCCGTTCCGCTGCCAGTGAGTATGAATACCTTGTTCGATCTCGAAGACAATCTCATACTTTTCTTTACCGGCTTCGCACGAAGCGCCGGCAGTATTCTTAACGACCAACAAGTGCGGAGCCAGCAGTCAGATCAGGAGATGCTACAGAATCTGCACCATGTAAAAGAGTTAGGTTTCCGCAGCCGCCAAGCCCTGGAGGCGGGGCACACCGCCGAATTTGGCGCTCTCATGCATGAACACTGGGTATACAAAAAACAGCGCTCCAGCGGCATAAGCAACCCGCAGGTCGACGAGTGGTATGAATTAGGCAGAGCGAACGGGGCCCTTGGCGGTAAATTAGTGGGAGCAGGAGGCGGCGGTTTTTTGATGTTCTACGCAGAAGATAAAGTATCTCTGCGCCGGGCCATGTGGGAAGCCGGTCTGCAAGAGGTGCGCTTCCGCTTCGATTTCGAGGGCACGAAGGTGATCATCCAGTCATGAATCTACGGTTCATTCAAAAAATAGACAACTTTCGAGAGATGAGATGAAAACGTTTATCGCAGGCGGAGCCGGTTTCATTGGCAGCCACTTAGTCCATCGCTTGATGAATACGACAACTGCGGCAATAACGATCTATGATAATTTCTCATCCGGTCGGTTATCGCATCTGGTTCCTCACCTTGAGAGTCCTCGCTTGAACGTCCAGCGAGGAGATCTTAAGGATTTGGCGACGCTGACTGCGGCAATGCATGGCCACGACGTTGTCTATCACTTCGCTTCTAATCCAGATATTGCCAAAGCAATCTCACAGCCTGATATCGATTTCTGGGAAGGAACATATTTGACCCAGAACGTGCTGGAAGCCATGCGGGGGAATGGAGTAAAAACCATCTTCTATACTTCCGGCAGCGGTGTGTACGGCGAGAATCCGCACGTGCAATTTGCAGAAAATTATGGTCCTTGCTTCCCGATCTCGACCTATGGAGCTAGCAAACTCGCCTGCGAAGCCTTGATTTGTTCATACTGTCACATGTTCGATATCGTGGGACGGGCGTTCCGATTCGCGAATGTGGTAGGGCCACGACAGACTCACGGAGTGGGCTACGATTTCATTCGACGCTTGCAGCAAGACCCGACGCAGCTTCAGATTTTGGGAGATGGAACGCAAAGTAAGTCGTATATCTACGTCGAGGATGTGCTGAACGCCATATTCACGGTGGCGGAGCGCTGCCCGAATAAATTTGCTGTTTTTAACGTGGCGACAGATGACTACATCACAGTGAAAGAGATCGCAGACTTAGCCGTAACTGCAAGCGCGCTGGACCCCGCACAAGTACACTACGAGTTCACCGGAGGAGACAGAGGGTGGAAAGGCGATGTCCCGGTGGTGCGGTTTGACGTGACGCGGATAAAGTCACTGGGATGGCGGTCGCGGAGAACTTCGCGAGAAGCGATGAGGGATGCGATCAGAGCGATGAAAGAAGAAATTGCTAACCAAGGTTGACGACAGAAAATGCGAGCAGAGTATTTGGCGGCAAAGAGCAAAAGGGCGCGGAAATGAAAGCGGGAGAAGTTGACAGAGCACTTATCGAGTCTTCATTGACAAGTCCAGATGCTAAGTTTTATCAGTGGGGACTATTGACCCTTATCACACGCTACGAGTTTGGGCGTTTTCTTGTTGTCGGCGCTATTGCGGCGCTGGGAAACCTCTTGAGCGCCTGGGGTTACCGCCGGTTATCCAACGGCGCTCGGTTTTCCTTTGAAGCAAGCGTAGTGCTAGGCTTCAGTGTGGGAACCGTGGTGAGTTTTCTATTAAATAAAACCTTTACCTTTCAAGCGCATGAGGGTAAGACCTGGAGACAAGCGCTGAGATTCGTGTTGGTCAGCATAGTGTCGATCACCATAAGTACTGTTGTCGCTCATGTAGTATTTCTGGGTTGTATAACCCTGCCGCCACTCGCAGCTAATAAACACCACGCTGAAATAATGGCGCATATGTTGACTATTGGCGTCATGGCTATTTTTAATTACTTCACCATTAAACATGTGGCGTTCGCGAAGTCAGGAATCTAGACGTTCATTGTGATTGTCTAGAAGAACCTATCAACGATAGAGAAGGTCCGGACCATGCTTCAAAAGACAATGAGCAGGGCAAGAACCGTAGTGCGGAACTTTCTCCATCTCGTAGGCTACGATCTGGTAAAGTTTCCTCGTGCAGCAAGCGCGAGGAGTGCTTACGCGCCGGTGACTCCTTTTGCCACGTACTCTCCATGGAATGTTGATCCGCTTTTTTTGGAGACGTACGCGGTTATCAAGGGCTTCACACTTGTAGACATCTATCGCTGCTATGAACTCTGGACCCTCGTCGAGCAAAGCGCGAAAGTCGCAGGCAACATCATTGAAATTGGCGTGTGGCGAGGCGGCACCGGGGCGCTCATCGCCCGCAAGGCGGAACTCTGCGGCAGCGGATGCCGCGTATACCTGTGCGACACGTTCTCAGGAGTCGCCAAGGCAAGCGTAAAAGACACGCGCTACAAAGGCGGCGAACATGCAGATACATCGCGCCAAAGGGTCGAATCTTTGCTCTCAGATAGGTTGAAGCTGACCAATGTCACAATCTTGGAAGGGATTTTCCCGGAGGAGACCGCCCATTTGATTGCAGCCGATGAAGCCATATTCCGGTTCTGTCACATCGATGTCGACGTATACCAATCGGCCAAGGACATTTTCGATTGGATCTGGATCCGCATGCCGGTGGGAGGGATCGTTGTCTACGATGACTATGGAATTTCTGGGTGTGAAGGAATCACCCAACTTGTGAATGCCCAAAGAAGCGAACGAGATCGTATCGTGATCCACAACTTGAATGGTCATGCCGTTGTGGTGAAAACAGATGACCGTGGCTCTATTTCTTCTGCTTCGTAATTGAGAAAGAAACGCAATGATCCATGTGGGCCGCCGCAGCTATCCGTATATGGAGGAAGTCAACGAAGGCGTTCTTCGTCAATTTCATTGGTTCTCTCCAGCGCAGGGATGCGTTTTGGATGTGGGCTGCGGTCGGGGCGCGCTAGGCGAAGCGATCCGCAAAACAGGATGGGAAGTGTGGGGAATTGAACACAGTGAAGAAGCTTGTCGTTCGGCGCGTAGCCGGCTCAACCACCTTATCGAGGGCGATTTTCTGGATAAAGAGTTTGTTGAGCGCAGCCTGGGAAAGCGGGATTTTGATGTTCTCGTCTTTTCCGACGTGCTTGAGCACATTTACGATCCACGGAGCGTGCTTGAAACGTACCTTCGCTACGTCGGACCGGAGGGGAAGGTGCTAATCTCGGTCCCGAACGCCGTCGTGTGGACGAACCGTCTGCAATGGGCGCTTGGAAAGGTGACCTATGCAGACACTGGCGTGATGGATCGTACTCATATCAGGTTCTTCACGTTTCGGACCGCTCGGCAGCTCGTTGAAGCAGCAGGCTGCCGTGTCATAAAAACAGATTTCACTCCTTACCTCGTCCGAACTTCTCTCCCGCTGGTGAAACGCCTCATGGGCGACAACCACTCCCCACGTAAC
>CAZUFQ010000327.1:0-1459 GCA_964618735.1 uncultured Enterobacteriaceae bacterium | reverse complement strand
CAACCCGCGTGCGTTGATCGATTCTCAAGGATACAAACTCTACATGCGCTACCTCTATCCGTCCGAGCGCCTGATCGCGAGTCTGTGGAAGAGAATGTTCGCGTTCCGGATTATTATTGTTGCCGTCAAGGAATGAGTTTTAGTGTTATTGTGCTAAAATGTTGAAATAAGGCGTTCGCCCCTATGACCAGTGAATCCAGTTGGAAAGACTTGACGGTCGCCATGATCACAAGGAATGAAGAGAAGGCGGTTGGCAAGGTCATCGACGACATTCAGAAAATCGTACCCGGCGCCGAGATTCTCGTAGTGGACTCCAGCAGTGATGCGACCGCACAAATTGCAGAGCGGCTCGGCGCACGAGTAATCCGGCAGTTTCCACCGCGAGGCTACGGACCAGCCATGGACACCGCGTTGCGGTCGGCTGCCGGCAAAGTGGTGGTCACGCTCGATTGTGACGATACCTACCCGACCGACCAAATCCCGACGATCGCCCAGTACGTTCTCTCCGGGCAATACGATCTAGTCGATGCTTCGCGACTAGAGAAGAAGCCGGAGGCAATGCCATGGATTAACTATATTGGCAACTGGTTATTCGCAACCTTAGCAACCGTTGCGTTTGGACAGCGGTTGACAGATTTGCATAGCGGGATGCGCGCTTACAGCAAGGCAATGTTGGACGAATTGCAGTTCGATCCGCACGGACCAGCCCTGCCCGTGGAACTCCTTTTGCTCCCAATAAGAAAGGGGAAGAAGGTCACGACAGTATTTATCAACTATCGAGAACGCATCGGAGAGTCGAAAATGCAACCGTTAATATCGAGTTGGTGGACGCTGAAGCGCATTCTCAAAGCTCGATTTTCGTAAAGGGAAACAAGCATGAATATAGGAATCCTCGGCGGCGGCATCAGCGGCATTACGCTCCAACGGTTTCTCAAACATCCGAGTGAAGTCCTCGAAGCGGCGTCAGCCCCAGGCGGATTGTGCCGCACCTTTTGGAAAGAAGGTTTTGGTTATGACGTCGGCGGCCATATTCTCTTTTCCAAGCAACAACACATCAACGAACTTGTGGATCAAATACTTGGAGAAAATATCAATCACTGCCGCCGCGCCAATTACGTTCTCTTCAAGGGACGGTACGTGAAGTATCCCTTCGAAAATGATCTCGCAGCACTAGACTTAGAGGATCGCTACGAATGCCTAATTGACTACCTCAAAGCAGATTTTCCAAAACCCACCAACTTTGCAGAATGGATGCACTACTCCTTTGGCCGAGGCATCACAGAGAGGTACTTAGCCCCCTACAATCGCAAAATTTGGAAAATGGAGCCGGCGGAAATGGGCGTCGAATGGGTCGAACGGATTCCCAAGCCGCCCATGGAGGATGTCGTCAAGTCGGCCCTCGGTATTCCCACAGAAGGGTACACACATCAACTGTACTTTCGCTATCCTCTTCACGGCG
>CAZUFQ010000326.1:0-7442 GCA_964618735.1 uncultured Enterobacteriaceae bacterium | reverse complement strand
CTAAAATGCCCACAGCGCAGTGAATGCCAGTGCCGGTATCCGCAATCGTTGGGCCTGGTTTGATGGGTGGACCACCGGGCTTCCCTGTAATGCTCAGCGCCCCGCCAACCGCCTGGCCGACGCTGTTAAAACTTTTGTAGCTGCTCCACGGACCATACGTGCCGAAGCCTTTAACCGTAGCGTAAATGAGGCGCGGATTAATCTCTTCCAGCGAGTTGTACCCGAGGCCTAATGACTCCATCGTGCCAAGAGAGAAATTTTCCAACACAACGTCGACTTGGGTTATCAGCGAACGGAAGATTTCCTGTCCCTGCGCGCTTTTCAGGTTCAACGTAATGCTGCGTTTGTTGGCGTTGAGCAAGATGAAGAAATACGAATCGAGGCCCGGCTTGTCGACAAACATTGAGCGTCCGGCCTCTCCGGTGCGAGGAGGTTCAACTTTAATGACGTCAGCCCCTAGGAACGCGAGTAACTCGGTGCACGAAGGTCCTGCCTCGAAATGAGAAAGGTCAAGAATTTTCACGTGATCCAACGCCGGCATATTATTACCCCTCCTTCCGGCTAAATGCGCCGCCAGAACTACAGTACACTGCCGTGAGTCGTTCGCCAACTATTTGTGGCGCCGCACGCAGAGGAGGTTGAAAGACTGGAGCGCCTCAGTCAAGGCGCACTCCGCGATGAACCGTCACTGCAGAACCGTCTGCTACGAATGCCGACGACGGAGCACCGTGCAGAAAGTTCGCGAATTCAGCGCCATACAAGGCGCTGACATCACAATCGAGTTCGGCTACACTCGCCCGCCAGACCTGCCAGCGAGGGTGTTCGACCTGATACTCAATTGTAGAGCCATCACGTTGTGTGACATAGCCCCAATAGTGCTCAGTAATAAAAGTCTCTTCGGCGTCGTCCTCGGGCAAATAGGGCGCGCTGTCCACCTCAACCCTGAGGCGATGCCAGCGTTGATTGTACCGCCACTCGTAGCTGACTTGGGTAGGAGTCGACGGCCTCTCGCGACTAAGAGAAATTGCATGGCGCATCGGCAACGACATATAGTTTTCATTGTATACTTTGCGAGCTAGCCACGCGATGGCGATCCGCGGAACAATCTCTTTTACGAAAACAACTCCGCGACGGACGCCGGTTGGAGTAGTGCGTCGGACGTAGAAGCGTAGGTTGACTTCCTCAAAGTTGCGATGCAAGGGGATAGGCAGGCCAAACAGTCGGGTGTCGAGAAAGCGAAAGCCTACAATGCTGATGAAGACTTTGCCGCTCCAGAAATCGAGTTCAGTACCAAGCGGCGCGCGTTTTAACAGCAACGCAGGGTCGACCTCATAGTTGAGCATAGCGAGATCGAGCCACTGGGCGGTAAGAAATCGTGAAGCTTGCGTCATCATCCACCTTTTGTGAAGTTGCTCTCGAAACGTACTCCGCTCTTCACTCCTACAACGTGTCAGCCCCCTCTATAAACTTTATAAACCCTGGCTGTCAATGCTTCGTTGCTTCCGGTAATTGGTAGGTTCGTCTTTGTAGGGGCGTAGCATGCTACGCCCCTACGGAAAACGCAATACAATTGCGAGGTAAACGATGAAGGGGCGTGCTTGTCTCTGCACGAGCTTGCTTTACCGTGAGGACAGTGCTCAATATCTGAAAAAGAGAACGAGAAGCTAGAGGTGAAGTACTAATGCGAAAAAGACCGTAACAGAGTAGGGGGTGTCTATGTACCAAACCAACATGTACGAAGGGATGCTGGCCGAAACCGTCGCCATCACCGGCGCCAAAGGAGAGCTCATCAACGCTTATTTTGCTCGGCCCCTGGGCGGCGGACCTGTTCCTGGTATGGTGCTGATCCATCACTTGCCCGGGTGGGATGAGTGGTACCGAGAAGCGACCCGTAAATTTGCTCATCACGGCTATGCCACGCTGAGCCCCAATCTCTACGCTCGCGAGGGCCACGGGAGCCCCGAAGACGTCGCGGCCAAAGTACGCGCTGCAGGCGGCGTTCCGGATGAACAAGTCGTCGGTGATGTCGAAGGGGCAATGCGGTACTTGCGCGCCCTCCCGTATCTCAACGGCAAAGTGGGAGTGTTCGGCACCTGTTCGGGCGGACGCCACGCCGTACTGACGGTGAGTCGAGTGCAAGGCTTCGACGCAGCTATCGACTGCTGGGGAGGACGGGTAGTGATGACTAAAGAGGACCTCACCGCGAAGCAACCCGTTGCCCCGATTGACTACACGAAAGACCTGTCTTGCCCGCTCTTGGGTCTCTTTGGCGAGGAAGATCAGTCTCCCACCCTGGCTCAGGTGGCTCAGCATGAAGAAGAGCTGAAGAAGTACGGTAAAACCTACGAGTTCCATCGGTACGCCAACGCCGGGCACGGTTTCTTCTACTATGATCGGCCCGCCTACCGGCAGGAACAAGCAGTTGACGGTTGGAAAAAAATATTTGCTTTTCTTGAAAAGAATCTCAGCACGCCGACAAAAGCAGCATAGTCTATTCAGTGAACAAAGAAAGGAGCGCGACAATGTGTACGATGATGGTTCAACAAGCAAAGATCACGGGAAGCGGGAAGGGAGTGCAAGGATGGTTCCCTCTGCGCGAGGTCAATGTATCCTATGACCATCCGTTCGATTTTCCATTGGAGCACGCGTTGAATATTGACTTTGTCAATGAAGCAGAGGGTCCGAGCGCCCGGGTGGCGGTGGAACTTACGCCGGAATCGGCGCGTCAACTAGCGCAAACGATTCTGTCGATGTTAGAGCGGGCGGAGACTGGCGGCTATCTGTCTCCCGCAGACCACGTTGACGCTGACTGATGGAGTGCGAAGACCCGTAACTCCTTGTGTAATGGACAGCCCGGTGGGGCGCTTGGTCGAGTTCGAGATCATTCCTAATGGTCACGGCAGCCGAAGCGGCAGCTGCTGTGACCCAACTCTAACCATGATACGCAGTCAACGCTGCTGCGTACGGTTGAAACCTAGCAGTTGGCCATTGTCACCGCATCAAACTCTCTAAACCGCAGAGTCGCCTCTTATCCTGCCGCTACATGTTGACCGTGCTTCTGACGGCTCTGACGGAGTTGTTTCGTTTCCTCCCAGTCCACAGTCAAATCCTGAGAATGAAGCACGACGCCATACTGTTCACGCGCCGCCTCCACGGTGACTTTTTCATCTCGCACATCTTTTTGTACTTGCTCTGGCGCTCGTTCCCATGGATCACCATGCCCTCCTGAGCCACTGATGGCATGAAAGACTCGGTCGCCAGGATGGACTTCTAAATGCAAATGCGTTTGACGCGGTAAATCGATGGGATTGCGCTCGGGATTGAGGATGTTCTGCGACAACGCCCCAGGTTGCCCGCCCGCCAGTCCTTCGCAGGGACGCGATGGACGATTCGTACGCACCATGATTGTCCCTGGTTGGAGAAAGCGCCATTGGCGATACACAGAGAGCGAGCCCCGGTGCTTTCCGGGGCCGCCACTATCCGGCACGTAGCCGAATCCATCCACTACGAGCGGGTACTCTCGCTCTAATAATTCTGCAGGCGTTGTGCCATAAGAGCCGAAGGTCATAGGCGTTACTCCATCGATGCCGTCTTTGTCCGGCCTTCCTCCCCAGCCGCCGAAAAAGCCGTCCATAGCGGCAAATGCTCGCCCATCAGCGCCGCGTCCGATGAAATGGAGTACGTCTCCGCCTTCTCCAACGATGGGCACTTTCTCCGGCAACGTTTGCGCCAAAGCGCGGAACACCATATCTGACACCCGGAAGGCGAGCGAGGCGCGCCCCCCAACTGCAGCTGGAAACCGCGGATTGAGCAGGCTTCCTAACGGAACATTGATAGCCATGGGGCGCACAAATCCTGAGTTCAACAAAATATCCGGATTCACAATGAGTTTGAGCGCTCCATAGACCATCGCCTTGGTCATGCTGAGCGGCATATTGATAGCCCCCTTGGCTTGAGCGTCGGTCCCTGTGAAATCCGCAGCGAGCCGATCGCCGGCAATCTGTAGGGTCACTTTGAGCTTGAGCGCCACTTCGTTGCCAAACCCGTCATCTTCGAAGATGTCCTCCTGCTCATACTGTCCATCGGGCATCCCTTGGATAGCGGTGCGGGTGGCCTGTTCGGCGTGATCCATCAGATGTTCACAACAAGAGGTGAAAGTTTCCAGGCCGTATTTCTCTAGCGGGCGTTGCATTTCTTGCGCACCTCGCCAGCAGCCCGCCACTTTCGCTTCCACGTCGCCTAGCCATTCGTCTGGGGTGCGGACGTTCGCGAGAATCATGTCTAGTAACGCCTCATTGCGCTGTCCTTCGCTGTAGAGCTTGAGAGGAGGCAAACGCAGCCCCTCTTCAAAACTTTCCGTACATTGACTGCTGAATCCTCCAGCAAAGCGACCCCCGGTGTCGGTGTGATGCGAATACGCGAGGTTGAACGCGACCAAGTGCTCTCGCCAAAAAACCGGTGTGATTATCGCCACATCAGGCATATGTCCCATTCCGGCGTAGGGATCGTTCACAACAATGACGTCTCCCGGTTTGAACGCGCCCTTCCACTTGTTAATGACGGTGGTCATCACTTCAAGAAAAATGGCGAGTTGAAAAGGGGCGGCATAACCAGGACCAATCAGTCGTCCCTGACCGTCGCAAATCGTCGCAGCGAAATCGCCAATTTTCACCATAGCTGAACGCGCGGTTTTACTGACGGCAATGGCCATCTCCTCGGTAATCGCTGCGAGTTCGTTCTTGACAACTTCGACTAATAAGGGATCGAATCGGCGCATCATCAGCGTTCCTCCATCACCGTTCGCTCACCGTGCGATCGTGGTGAGTTTCTTCTGGCGGAACCGTACCACTGGATTCTCGATGTGGTCAAGAGATCCTTTTTCATGACTGAGAGGACGTCCCTTTTCTGTCTGCTTGGAGCATGGTAGAGACCAAAGAGTATTGCCATTTCTGACGGTGGAGTCTTGAAACTCAAATGAACGTTACCCATCTCTCTTGTTCATGGTGCGAGCAACAATATGCGCCAGGAAAACTCCTTAACTTATGCCACAACTGCGGCAAGCCGCTTCTCGTCCACTACGATCTGAACCGTGCGGCGACAACGCTGACGCGCGCCGCTCTTGTGGGACGCCCAGCTTCCTTGTGGCGGTATCGCGAAGTTCTTCCGGTCGAAGACGAACAGCATGTTATCAGTCTGGGCGAAGGTTGGACGCCTTTGGTGCACGCTCGACATTTGGGTGAACAGTTAGGCATGCCTTATCTTTATATCAAAGACGAATCATTCAATCCGACTGCATCGTTCAAAGCGCGGGGCATGGCAGTAGCAGTTTCAATGGCGAAAGAATTAGGAGCACAGAAACTTGCAGTCCCATCGGCAGGCAATGCGGCTAGCGCACTTGCGGCGTACGCGGCTAAGGCGAGATTGGCAGCCTTTATCTTTATGCCGAAGGACGTTCCAGCCGCAAACTTAATAGAGTGCCAGCAATTTGGCGCTTATGTCACGTTAGTAGACGGGTTGATTACCGATTGTGGTCGGATCGTGACTGAGAGGAAAGACGTGGAAGGTTGGTTTGATGTGTCTACATTGAAGGAGCCGTACCGCATCGAGGGGAAGAAAACGATGGGGTACGAACTCGCTGAGCAGCTCAATTGGGAATTGCCTGATGTGGTGCTCTATCCGACTGGTGGGGGCACGGGTCTCATCGGCATGTGGAAAGCCTTTGACGAAATGGAACGTTTGGGGTGGATCGGCTCGAAACGTCCTCGCATGGTAACGGTGCAAGCTGAAGGGTGCGCACCCATCGTGCAAGCTTGGGCAGCCGGCGCCAAGGCTGGTGCTGAGATTGCCAATCCTCATACGGTCGCTGCTGGCTTACGCGTGCCCAAAGCTATTGGAGATTTTCTGATGCTTGATATTCTGCGCCGCAGTGGAGGCTGTGCTGTAAGTGTGAGTGATGAGGCTTTGCTGGCTGCAGTTCACGAGATTGGCGCTGCCGAAGGAATTCTGGCCGCCCCCGAAGGCGCCGCTTGTCTTCCGGCGCTTAAACAGCTCTTGGCGCAAGGCGCAGTGAAAGCCGAGGAGCGCGTGGTGCTGTTTAATACCGGCTCGGGGCTCAAGTATCTGGATCTCTTACCCGATCCTGCTCACGGATAACTTTTTGAACATTTCAACATCTACGCATTTGCAAAAAGGAGGAACCAATGGCTAGACAAATTCGCCGGATTGTCACCGGTCACAACGCCGCTGGGAAATCAATCATCGCACAGGACGGCATCGCCACCAGCATTCTGGAAATGCCAGCCGTGCCGGGTCTGCGCGCCACCGACTTGTGGGAAACGACAACCGCGCCTGCCGATCTCACTGGTGATGCCGACCCCGTGGCGCGACCCGTCCACCTTGAACCACAGCCAACGGGTACGATCTGCCGGGTCGTGGAGCTTCCGCCTGATAGCGCCATCGGCAAGGGCGGCGATACGCGCGAGGTTTTTGCTGCCCTGGGAGCCAGCCATGCAGTTGATACGAAGAGCGCGGTGCCGATGATGCACAAGACCGCATCTGTCGATTACGCCATTGTCCTCTCTGGAGAAGTGTGGGCGGTTATGGATGAAGGCGAAACCTGCATGAAGGCGGGTGATGTTCTCATTCAGCGGGGCACCAACCATGCCTGGAGCAATAGAACGAACGAGCCAGCCTTGGTGGCCTTTGTTTTGGTTGGCGCCAAACCGCTGTGATGAGGGCCTCAGCGTGTAGGTTTCTCATGCCCAGGCAGAGCCTGGGCATGTCATGGGTTGCCGAGTTGCGTTCCCAGGCAGAGCCTAGGAACGAGGTCTTCAACAGCCATGTACGATTGAAATGCTCGTGAGCTTAGATCACTCCTTTAGCCTGCAGCTCGGCGAGAGCTGCAGCATCGAGCCCCAGTCCTTTGCTGTAGATCTCTTCATTATGGGCGCCAAGGAGCGGCGCGGGTTGATCAAATTGTACGGGGTTGTTGACAAAGTGGATCGGCATGCCAAATCCCTTCACTCCCGGCAGCGCTCCAGCTGCAGGGTGCTCCAGATTGACCACCATTTCACGCGCCTGCAAATGCGGGTGCGTGAGCAACTCCGGCATGGTATGCACTGGGCCAGCTGGAACTTCATTGTGTTGCAAAGTTTCCACCGCTTCGGCTGTGGTCCGCTCTTTGATCCAAGCGCTTACCACCTCGTCGATAAAGGGAATCTGCTCACGCCTCGCTAAAGGGGTGACGAATCGACTGTCTCCTTTCAAATCTGTCCTGCCCAGTGCAGTGATTAAGCATTGCCAATTTTTGTCGGTAGTCACGGCGATGGTGACAAACCCGTCGCGTGTCGGATAGGTATTGAGCGGTGTCCCGGCCGGATGACTGTTGCCGCGTCGCTGGGGTTGGATGCCGCCATTCAACAACTCCAATATATCTGGTTGTA